>JALFIM010000140.1 GCA_022775985.1 Prevotella sp. | reverse complement strand
GGACTGTATTCTTGCCTACATGTACGGCTGACAATCAATCACAACAGCGAAAATTGCCTTTTGAAGTCATGTTTACAGTGCCTTGCTTCATATCTTACCGTACTGTGATTACGTCTTTTACAGTGCGGCAAATTTAATGAATATATTTTATCCGCCACCACAAAAGCGTGAAAATCTCACTCCTCCACGTAAAAATAATAACAGAGTGATTATCCCGATGCGGCCGTATGATGCCGACACTATAATCGTATCATCAGAAAGTCAACTGCGAATAGTCAAATCCTTGTCCACCATAGCGCAGACACAAGAATCCGACCATACATTCTCCGCAGTCTCCATCATGTCTATGACGGTATATACAGGCAATATGATGCCCATAATACCCACTGGCATGTTCATGCCGCTCATCAACGAGAGTGTAAGGAAATAGCAGCCCATAGGCACACCAGCATTTCCGATTGCAGACACTACTGCTATGAGCACACACACAGCCATGGTGAGCGGAGTAAGCGCAATGCCGCCATTCTGCATCACAAACAACGAAGTGACGAGAATAAACGCCGCACAGCCATTCATATTGATAGTGGTGCAGATGGGCAATACAAAGCGCGAGACACGCCCGTCAACCCCCATCCTCTCCTCCGCACACTGCATCGTAACGGGCAATGTGGCGGCGGAACTCTTAGTGAAGAAGGCCATAAGCACGGCTGGTGACATGCACCGAAACGTCCTAAGCGGATTGAGTCCTCTTGACAACAGAAACAATGGAAGTACCAAAACAAACTGCAATACATTGCCTCCTACGATGACTGCGACATAACGACCTATCGACTCCGCCATCATTCCTGCCGACAACTCGGCCGACAACTGCGCAGCATAGGCCACAATGCCTAATGGAAGAGCCCATATCAGCGCACGTATAAGCACGAACAGCACTTCCTGCAAGCCTGAGATGCCATCCATTACAGTGCGTTTCCCGGCAGAGTCTGGCATCTTTGCGAGGGCTATACCCACAGCAGCAGACAACAGAAGCACCGACAATACATTGCCTTCAAGAAACGGTGCGATGATATTATTTGGAACAACTTTAAGGAAATGGTCGTAATACGACACATCCTTGAGGTCGCCAGGCACGTTTTCACCGCCCTCAGCCACCATACCGACGGGCAGACTCTCAGGCTGCACTACTATAAAAAGCAGCAAGCCCACGACCGCAGCAGTGAGCGTAGTGAGCAATGTATAGACCAATGTCCGCCTGAATATACGCCCTGTTTCCTCCCTTGAGCCAAGAGATGCGAGCGTAGAAGCCACAGCCAAGGCTATGGTAGGCACGGCAAGGAACTGGAAAAGACGAGTATATACCGTAGCGATAAAGTCCGCCATGACCTTTATCCACGCCATACCCATGCCACCTAACAGCATGCCTATGACAAGAGCACTTATCCAAATAACGATTTGTTTTGAATTGAATTTCCTATACATACCTATAAGACTTTCTACTATACATTATATATATAAAGGCATTCATGTCAATGGAAGGAATACATACGGTCAAAACATACGCACAACGTCCCACTCATGTATTGCCAACTTCTCAGTTCTAACCATTTTCCAAACCACCATTTTTTGCAAGAAAAAGTTTATTTTTCAACAATATATTAACAGTTAGTTAATAAAGAAAATCAGTAGAGAACTATGACAAAAGCTCTATTAATCTACTTCAAGGAGTCCTTGATGGCTACAATACTATCTATTTCCTTCTGTAACTCTTTTACTTTAAGTATTAAAAGACTGTCTTTTTTAAAAGATGCAGCTATATTTGCAAAATTCCGGGCAGTCTCTACATTCCCTTCTTACAATTGTGACTGTGCATAATAATAATGATTCCATGCCATGGAACGAGGCGTATCACATGAGACAGCCAAAAAGAGGAAGAATCCTATAACAATTGTGAATTTAAGTTTCATTATACATTGCGACTTTTAATTAATAAAAAGCATATCGTTTGCAAAGGTACGAAAAAACGAGAATTGACGTTATATCAAAGAAAAATATATGAGACATTCAGAATAATCATATATCAATAAACACAAAAAAGCCTCAGGAATCTTTCGAAACCTGAGGCTCTTCATTCTAAAAAGAAGGCGGTTACCTACTCTCCCGCATTGCATTGCAGTACCATCGGCGCTAGTGGGCTTAACTTCTCTGTTCGGAATGGGAAGAGGTGGGACACCACCGCAATAGCCACCTAATGTTCGGTTCGAACAGCTCGTTTCTATCAGAGATTTATAGGCTCTCTTTCCTAGAGACCTTTTCCCTAAAGCTGTCGTATAAGGTTGACTTCTCAACACAAGCAATTCTATAACTACAAAAGACTCTCGCCTTTAACAATACATCTGAAACTATGACCCTGCGGAAAGCTTCGGGCAATTAGTAGTGCTCGGCTTTGACGTCACCGTCTTTACACCTGCACCCTATCAACGTTGTCGTCTACAACGACCCTTATGAGGAGCTCTCATCTTGCGGCTGGCTTCGCACTTAGATGCTTTCAGCGCTTATCCA
>JALFIM010000091.1 GCA_022775985.1 Prevotella sp. | reverse complement strand
CCACTTGACATCACACTCACAAGCGACAAGCGCATACTCATCATATCCGGCCCCAACGCCGGCGGCAAATCCGTGTGTCTGAAAACCGCAGGACTCCTGCAATACATGCTCCAGTGCGGTATGTCAATACCTGTGGGCGAGCGTTCAAAGACCGGCGTTTTCAAGAACATAATGATAGATATAGGCGATGAGCAGAGCATAGAGAACGACCTCAGCACCTACTCGAGCCATCTGCTCAACATGAAGAACATGATGCGCCAGGCTGACGACCGCACCTTGCTGCTCATAGACGAGTTCGGCACCGGCACAGAACCACAGATCGGAGGAGCCATAGCCGAGGCCGTGCTCACCCAGTTCTGCGAGCACAAGGCATTCGGCATCATCACCACCCACTACCAGAACCTGAAGCATTTCGCCGACACGCACGACGGCGTAGCAAACGGTGCCATGCTCTACGACCGCCATGAGATGAAGGCTCTGTTCCAGCTTGCCATAGGCCAGCCCGGAAGCTCATTCGCCATAGAGATAGCCCGCAAGACGGGCATACCCGAAGCGGTGATACGACAGGCCAGCGACATAGTGGGCTCCGAATACATACAGAGCGACAAGTACCTCCAGGACATCGTGCGTGACAAACGCTACTGGGAGAACAAGCGCCAGACCATACACCAGCGTGAGAAGGACATGGAACGCACCATAGCACGCTACGAGAAAGAGATAGCCGAACTTGAGCAGAGCCGCAAGGACATACTGCGCAAGGCCAAGGAACAGGCCGAGGAACTGCTCATGGAGAGCAACAAGAAGATAGAGAACGCCATACGCGAGATACGCGAGAGCCAGGCCGAGAAAGAGGAGACGAAGAAGATACGCGAGGAGCTCAACAGCTTCAAGGCCGAGGTGTCAGACATCGACACCAAGGCCGCCGATGATGCCTTCGCAAGGAAGATAAAGCAGATACAAGAGCGCAAGGAGCGCCACAAGAAGCGTCAGGACGAGAAGGCCGAACGCGAGAAACAGGCTGCCGCCAAGATACGCGAAGCTGCCGCCAAGGCCGCCAAGATACAGGGACGAAGGCTTGAGCCGGGCGACAACGTGCGCATAAAGGGCCTCACCACGGTAGGGCGCATAGAGTCGGTAGACGGCAAAAACGCCACGGTGATATTCGGAGACATGCGCACGAAGATGCCCATGGCACGGCTTGAGTACGCTGACGTAGACGACAAGCCACAGGCATCAGCCTCACAGACATTCAGCATAAGCCGTGAGACGCGCGAGACCATAGACAACCGCAAGCTCAACTTCCACCAAGACCTTGACGTAAGGGGCATGCGCGGCGACGAGGCCCTCAACGCCGTGACCTACTTCATTGACGATGCCATACTCGTGGGCATGCCACGCGTGCGCATCCTGCACGGCAAAGGCAACGGCATACTGCGGCAGCTCATCAGGCAGTACCTCTCCACCGTGCCCAACGTGACGACCTTCCGTGACGAGCACGTGCAGTTTGGCGGCGCGGGCATCACCGTGGTAGACCTGTGACACGAGCGGCGCACGTGCGTCCTCAGTCAACGATGCGAAACGTAACGATGCCCGCCGCACGGTCCTGCACGAGCCGCAGCATGCCGCCGCTCATGTGCATTATCTGCTGCGACAGCGACAGTCCTATGCCGCTGCCGCCTGACTTCGTGGTGAAGAACGGCACGAATATGTGCGCCGCCACCTCGTCATCAATGAGCGAGGCATCGTTGCTTATGTCTATGACCACGGCATCATCGTCATTGGCATAAGCATTTATCCACACCTTCGGGACACGCCCCTGCCCTGGCTTGCCGTCATCGGCAGCCACGGCCTCATCCACAGCCTCACAGGCATTCTTCAGTATGTTCGTCACCACACGGCTCATCAGGCCCTCATCGGCATACATCAGAAGGTCGGCAGGACGCACGTCTATACCGATGCCGCGCCCCGTAAGCCGCACCATGCGCTTCAGAAACGGGGCCACATAGAAGGTCTTGGGGTGCGGCTGCGGCAGATGAGTCAGGCTGCGGTAGTTCTCCACGAAGTCGAGCAACTCACGGCACGTATGGTTTATCGTCTCCAGTCCCTCACGCTGCTCGCCCGTAGCCGTAGGCAGCAGCGTGGCCGACAGCGACGTAATGGGTGTCACGGCATTCATTATCTCATGCGTCATCACCCTTATCAGTTTAATCCATGAGTCCACCTCACGCCCCATCAGCTCATGGCCGATGTCGTCGAGAGCCACGATACGCACACGCTCGCCGCGCAGCATGGTGAAGGTGTCGCGCCGCGAGAGGCCACCCTCGTCAAACACACGGCCTATCTGACAGATATGCGTGAGCGCGGTGCGGTGCGACAGGCGCAAGGCTGCAGCGTTGTGCTGCAATATGTGCCCCTTGCCATCCACCACGATGATGCCCGTACCAGCGGCATCCATTATGCTCTCGTAGTACTTCTCACGCTCCATGGCCTCATCGCGTGCATGATTTACGACACGCGCTATGCGGTTGAGCGAGCGGTTGAGCAGCGTGTCCACGTCACTGTCGCCATTATCCACGAAGTGAAACGAGAAGTCGTCATTGTCCATGGCGTCAAACACGAACGACACCTTGCGTATGTTGCGCCTATAACGCAGATACAGACGCACATACAACAACGCCAACACGGCAAAAAGCACATACAATACTATGACCATATCAAAAAACGTTTTTCACACATGAGCATGCATCCGCGTACTCATATCTCATACTTCCTTATCTTATTATACAGCGTCTGCCTGGATATGCCGAGCCGCGAGGCCACCGCCGACATGTTGCCGCCGCACTCAGACATGGCCTGCTCTATCATCCGCCGCTCCATCTCGTCGAGTGTCTGCACGCCTCCTGCCGCCATATCCTCCGGCCTATGGTGCGTGCTGCCGCCGCCGTCAATGTCGTCGGCATCTATCACGCAGCCGTCAGCCATTATCACGGCACGCTCCATGGCATGCTGCAACTCACGTATGTTGCCATACCAAGGCAGTGCCGCCACCTTCTGACTGGCGGCATCGGAGAGCCGCACGCCGGCCTTGTTGTACATAGCGGCATAGCGCGTAAGGAACACGTTGGCCAATGGCAGTATGTCAGCACTGCGCTCACGCAGCGGCGGGAGGTGCAGGCATATAGTATTGATGCGGTACAGCAAGTCCTCGCGGAACGTGCCGTCGGCCACCATCTGCTGCAAGTCGCGGTTTGTGGCGCAGACAAGCCGCACGTCGATGTCTATGCTGCGGCTGCCGCCCACGCGCACTATCTGGCGGCGCTGCAACGCCGTCAGCAGCTTGGCCTGAAGCGAGTACGACAGGTTGCCTATCTCATCAAGAAACAGCGTGCCGCCCTCTGCGAGCTCAAACTTTCCCGGCTTGTCGGCCTTGGCGTCAGTAAACGCTCCCCTCACGTGTCCGAACAGCTCACTCTCAAACAGCGACTCACTCACGGCCCCCATGTCTATGGGCACCAGCGGTGCGCCGCCCCTCAGCGACAGCCTGTGTATCTCACGTGCCAGCACCTCCTTGCCGGTGCCGTTCTCGCCCGTTATGAGTATGTTGGCATCAGTGGCCGCCACCTTCTCCACCATAGTGCGGAGACTCTGCATGGCGGGGCTGTCGCCCCATACCATCTGTCCTGCCGACGGAGCCTTACGGCCATCGGGCCTTGCCGACGAGTGCCTGTCGCGTGCCGAGCGCAGGGTGTCGAGGAGCTTGCCGTTGTCCCAAGGCTTCACTATGAAGTCGGCGGCCCCACGCTTTATGCCCTCCACGGCAAGTTCAATATCGGCATACGCCGTGATGAGCACCACCTCGGCAGACGGACGCAGACGCTTTATCTCCCCGAGCCAGTACAGTCCCTCACTGCCATTGTTTATGCCACTGCGGAAGTTCATGTCAAGCAGCACCACATCAGGACACACCTCACGCAGCCGCGCGGGTATGCCGGCAGGATTGCTGATACACGCTATGCTGTCAAAATCGTTCTCGGCGAGCATGCGCACTGCCGTAAGCACGGCGCGGTTGTCATCGCAGACAAGCAGGGAGCCTTTCCTCATCATAACCGTCATGCTGCAGCTATTACGTTAGTATAGTACCATACGGCCGCCTGGCCCATGACATCCTTCAGCTCATCGATGTACTCCTTATAGTTTGAGGCATTGACAGTGACGTGATGCTCAGGGCGTTTACCATCGTGGTCGCCGCTGCCAATGTGGATGATGCAGAACGTACGGTCGGTGCCATGCACCGCCACGATGCCGTGCTTCTTGCACTTCGCCACCACCTCGTCAAAGGTCTCCGGCGTAGCCGGTACAACCTGAAGCACGCTCCAGGGGCTTTTCTGAAGCATAATGACGGTATGTCCCTCCATCACCGACAACTTAAACGTATGAATTTCTTTTGATGTAATCATGATTAGCATGTATTTTAGTAAATGCAAAGATACAAAAGTTTACACTCTTAACGGCATAAGTCGCACAAAAACAAACGTCATACACACTATTCTGCAATCCAAAGCAATATGGAATAATTCCTGTTTCACTGATGTAAAAACGCGGAATAATTCCTGTTTTAGAGGTATAAAAGCTCGGAATAATTCCTAATTTCGAGGTACAAAAACGCCGAATAATTCCCGTTTTCTGGATATAAAAACGCGGAATAATTCCCGAAAAAGTATTTTACACCAATATTTTTCGTAACTTTGCAGCACAAAAACACGAACGCTATGCTGTATAGAAAATTCTCGGTACGTCTGGAACAATTCCTTAACAATGAGCCAGATAAGATTCTGCTTGTAAACGGCGCAAGGCAGATAGGCAAGTCGTATCTAATACGGTATGTAGGCACACGGATGTTCAAGAACTTCGTGGAGATAAACCTGAAAGCCGACAAGGAAGGTCTGGGCATATTTTCCACAGTCAAGAGCAAGGACGACTTTTACCTGCAGCTCGGTGCCATAGCTGGCGAGCGGCTCGGCAACCGCGCCAACACCCTGGTGTTTCTTGACGAGATACAGAGCTACCCGCACCTCATGACCATGCTCAAGTTTCTGAACGAGGACGGCAAGTACCGCTACATAGCAAGCGGCTCGGAGCTTGGCGTGGCCCTGGCACAAACGCCGTCGGTACCCATTGGCAGCATTGCCATAGAGCAGATGTACCCGCTCGACTTTGAGGAGTTTCTCCTTGCCATGGGCTGTGCCCAGACCACCATAAACGCTGTGGGGCAACACTTCAAGAACCGCGAACCGCTGAACGACGCGCTGCACAACTACATGCTGCAGCAGTTTAAGGTGTACCTGCTCGTGGGAGGCATGCCCGATGCCATAAACAAGTTTCTCGAAAACCGCAACATGGCACGGGTACGTGACATACAGCGCGACATCCACACCTTATACCGCATAGACGCTTCGCAGTACGACAGCAGCAAGAAGCTCGCCATACGCAACATATACGACCTTATACCCTCCAACATGGAGAACAAGAAGAAACGCATTGTCGTGAAGAACATAGAGGGAAAGGCCGGCCACAAGCAGTTCAGCGACTATGCCGAGGAGTTCGAATACCTCACCAATTCGGGCGTGGCACTGGCCGTAAGGGCCATAAGCAATCCCAAGTTTCCGCTGCTCGAGTCGGAGAGCAAGAATCTGCTCAAGCTGTACCTAAGCGACGTGGGGCTGCTCACCATGCTGCTGTACGGCACCAACATAAACGCCGTGCTGGGCGACGTATGCAGCATAAACCTGGGAGCAGTGTACGAGTCGGCGGTGGCACAGGAGCTGCACGCCCACGGCTACGCCCTGCACTACTACGACAACAAGCAGCGCGGTGAGGTAGATTTTCTCATAGACAACTACTCCCGTCTCGCAGTGCTGCCCATAGAGGTAAAGTCGGGCAAGGACTACAAGGTACACAGTGCCCTTGACAAGTTTCTTGCCACGCCCGACTATCACATAACCCAAGCCATAGTATTCAGCAACGAGCAACGCGTGTACACCGAGCAAGGCACAACATACTTGCCCATATATTATGTAATGTTTCTGAAATGCTCCGCCAACGATACCTCCGATTGCATCGTGCCGGACATTCCTGTCGTCAATCCATGACTGTGAAAATAAGCCGCGAGAAAGCCTTAGCCGAAGGTTTGGCTAAGGGTAGAGCAGAAGGGTGTGTCTCCACAAAACGGATACAGCAGCCGCGACAGACCTATGAACACATGTTTCACGTTCAGTTCCCAGCCACCTATCACGGTGTATGCCTGCACGTCATGGTCGGTGAGCACGCCGAACACGTCGATGTCGAGCGTGAGGTTGAGCGTAAGCAATGCCGACAGAGCTACGAACACCACGAGCAGCAGTTTGGAGAAACGCCTGATAAACAGCGCATACATTATGTTGGCACAGTACTCAAAGAGCAGCGACCAGGCATTGCCGTTGAGCGGATACTGCTCATTCCATCCACGTATATCCATGACAGGGGTGACAGGTATCATCAATGCCCCCAATACCACAAGCAGAAGCACCTGCCCCACGTGGGCATCCTTTATCATGGGGAAGAAGTCGCTCATGCCATAATAGAAAAGCAAAGCCCCAGTAAAACTTGAGAATACGATAAGCGGATGCAGACGTGTTATACGCCGCTTGAAGAATCCCCACATGGTCATACGGTCCCATCGGTCATCATAGGCATAGCCGATAACGAAGCCAGAGAGAATGAAGAAGAAGTCTACAGCCAGATATCCATGATTAAATATTGCCGTGACAGGGCTTCCTGTTCCATAGATATCGAAATGATGATAGCACAGCACTATGAGGGCCGCTACACCGCGAAGTCCGTCAAGAATCTCATAGCGCGGTTTGGATTGCAGATAGGTTTGTGACATTTCAGTTTACAAAACTCAAAATACGAGTTATCATAAGTAAAAAACAAGCCTATTATAGGCTAAAGGACACGTCCTTATAAACTAAAGACAAGTATGCCATAAACCAAAAAACAAGCCTGTTTTAAGCAAAATTACGCTAAAATCTGCCGAATAGCTTAAAATGAGCTATTTATGAGCTTTTTACCTTAATATAGGTAATGATTTGGCAACGGTTCTAATTTCTGCAATATGCATACGTTTGCTTGTCAAACAACTTTTTTTCGTTTACAAAAATACAATAATTACGTGAAATACCGATAATCTTATCAAAATTTTACGCTTAAATTTCTGTAATTATATAATGTGGCATAACCATAATCGCAGAAAATAATGTATTTTGTAAGCAAAAAGTATATAAAAACAAGACCCGATAGCTTGACGAATCAGAGGCTACCGGGAATCAACGCTACAAAGATAGCGTTTTTTCTTGTTTCAACCAAGTAAATGGACGAATATTTATGGAATATTTTAGATTTTGAGCGGATTCTGTCTGCTAAACGAATGCAGAGATATAAAGATGCAGCGAAAGGTGATACACGCAAGGCTATGGCTTTGTATCGCTACAACTTGCGATTGTCGCAGGAGATGTTCACCATCGTGAGTTGCTTTGAGGTGGCATTGCGTAATGTTATAGATGGTCTCTTGGTAACAAGTTTAGGAAGCGATTGGTTGAGAGATTCCGTTCAAAACAATGGAATATTCTCCAATGGACGCATGAACATTACTTTTGGATTTCAGTTTGGCTGTTGGAGATAAAGCCAATGAAGTTGGTACTGTCATTTCGGTTGACTACAAAGATATAGACAATGTGCAACATAAACGAATTACTGTTGACTATGGTACTTACAATTACCGTATCTATTATTAGTTGATTATCAGTATTATACGTTCTAAACGGTAGAAAAGTGACCGTGTAGATTCTATATAGATACGAAATGGCTAAAATTTAACGTATTTAACTTTCAGTTACATCAAAATTACATAGATATGGATTGAATTGAGTCGTTTGAACCGACTCCGTAATATGATAAAACGGAAACAAAGAATACCATGTAAGGGAGTGAATGATCAGTAGCCATTCCACATGTTATTACCTCCATAATGGTTCCGTTTCCCATCCCTGCGGAAAACCGAGAGCTTTTAAGTCAATTTCAGGAAACCGAATGAACAACCATGTTAGTTTGGATTGCATATCATTATTGGGGGATATAACATTAAGAAAGTACTTGATGATGCAAAGATCAAAGTAAGCCCGCATGGAATCTGTTGGCTGCGTTATCCATTCTCCTGCGGGACTATTGGGAATTGCTGGCTGAATAGCATTCTGCTTGTTCCATGCTCTTGAATGATGACCACAGGCATTTCGAGTAACAGCAATAACCGTGAGCCATGACTCAAACACATTGATAGGCAACCCAAAACGTTTTGCTATGCGCTTGCGTATGCGATTTTGTTTAATGTTGCGATAAATGGCATTGACGTTTCCAATAGTAAGCAGTTCTCCTAAAATCCACGATGGTGGGTAAGGCTCTGAGTAGGTTCGTTTGAAATGGAGAATGAGACACACCTATAATGTTCTATGTTTTGCAGACTATGTAAAAGATCCTATCCAAGCCGCGCAAATAGTATGGACACTCTATCGCAAACGTTCAGCTGCAAATGGAGGTGTTATGCGAACGTCTGTTGTTGGTTTACTACCAGGAAATGTTTCGGAATATGCAGAGAGTATCTACAAACTGCCCCACCCTGACCCTCGTTGTGTCGGCTCCTGTGTGATTGTGAGCGAGATAATTCATTCGCTTGTATATGAAGGAAAAGAACTTCCTTTTGACTGTATTCTACAGATAGCAGATAAATACGATGACCGCATTCGTCCTTTTATTGAAATCGCAAACGACTCTACTGATATTGACAGTCTTGAACTCACAGGCTTAGAACAAGGATATACCCTAAAGACGCTCTCGGCTGCCCTCTGGTCTTTATGGCATTGTGACACTTTCAAGGATGGACTTTTGCAGGTTGTCAATGCTGGCGTTGATACCGATACCAATGCTGCTGTTGCATGTGCTGTTCTTGGTGCCAAATTTGGTTTTGATTCCATTCCCCAGGAGTATGTATCAGGATTGGTTCGCGAATCCAGAATGAAGGAAACTTCAGAAGAATTATCATGCATGTCATATGAAAAAACTGCGGAGGAAGCCTTGCGGCTGGAGGCGCAAAGCCTCCATTGAGCCTTTCAATGTACATGGAACGCCTCCCTCATTCTCCTCGGTGGCAACATGCCCACATTGCTTCTGTGTGGCTGACTGTATTTGACTGCTATATAATCAACTCAAGTTTCGCATGTCTTCGACATGCTGTCAGTTAACGAGTTGACAAGTCACAAGTTGCTACTCTTCTTGTTTGAATTTGTCAATGACCAGAACAACTAATAACTTGTTGACTTGTCAACTTGTTTTTTTCGCAAAGCTCAAGGAAACTCCTTTGAGCAAGTCTTAACTTGCGAACCAACGGTCACTGACCGAAGGGAAAAGGAGTTCCCTTGAGCTTTGCGAAAAAACTTGAATAATCAATTGTTTTGGCTCTGTCAATCATTATCATTACTTTTGCATCCATATACCATATTATATAATATGACTGAAAGAAAGACCTATCACTCTACTTTGGGAGACTTACTGCTTGAGGCGGAAAACAGAACACTTACAATGTGCAAGTGGAGCGACACAGCCATCCATGACAATGAAGGATGTGTGTCTTCATGCTCCAAGGGAGGGTTCCTCGACATCGTTTCCTCAGGACTTGACGAGTACCTTGCCGGAAAAAGAAAGACGTTTGACATACCCTTAGCTGACAGAGGTACGCCATTCGACAACATCGTGAGGAATCTGATTGCCTCAATACCATACGGAGACACCATGTCGTACTCACAGATTGCCAGAATGACAGGGAGACCTGGTGGTGCAAGAGCTGTTGCCAATGCTTGCAGAAGAAATCCACTATGCATCTTTGTACCATGCCACAGGGTAATAGCCGCTGATGGTAGCCTTTCCGGATATTCAGGAGGGAGGGAAAGAAAGAAAAGGCTTCTGCAACTTGAGAAATTCCCAGACCAACAGCAATGTTATATCAGAAAAAATATGTAACTTTGCA
>JALFIM010000046.1 GCA_022775985.1 Prevotella sp. | reverse complement strand
TACCGCCGCGCGGTGGGGCGAAAAGCAAAAAATCACTAATTATTTTGTATTACCAACCTATTGCAGTAACTTTGCAAGCGTTTTATAAGACACTTTTACTTTTAATGATAAGAATCGAAGATTTCATTCAGCTCAAGGCGTTCGCACGTCAGGACGGGCTGCTGCTGTCGCTGCTGTGGACGGCCAGCTTCGCGCTGATAGTGTACATGCCGGCAAGCGCAATGGGCAACATCCTCGCCATCATCACGCCGCTGTTCGTGGCGTGGCGGCTGCGCATATTCCGCGAGTACGCCCTCGGTGGCATCATATCCATGCGGCGTGCCTACGGCTACTCGGCCTACACCTTCGTCTACGCGTCGCTGGTGTTCGCCATAGTGCAGTACCTGTACTTCAAGTTTCTCGACCACGGCACGTTCATGCAGATGATAGACAGCAGCCTGGCCACCATCACGGCCATATACCGCCAGGCCGGGGTAAGCACCGCCGAGCTCACCGCCACGGCCGACAGCATGCGCACGCTCACGCCTATCAACTGGGCATTCATATTCATGATGCAGAACGTATGCATAGGTGCCATGCTGTCGCTGCCAATAGCCGCCGTCATGGCGCGGCGCATGCCACGCAGCGGCGGAGCGCACGGCGGACGGCAGGCATGACCGCTACTGGCGGCCACCACACTAACGACAAACAAAAACACTACTATTATGGATATTTCAGTCATCGTCCCCCTGTACAACGAGGAGGAGTCGCTGCCCGAGCTCTACGCGTGGATAGAACGCGTGATGAAGGAGCACGGCTTCACGTACGAGGTGATATTCGTCAACGACGGCTCCACCGACAAGTCGTGGCAGGTGATAGAACAGCTCAGCAGCAAGTCTGACAACGTGAAAGGTATAAAGTTTCGCCGCAACTACGGCAAGAGTCCCGCGCTGTACTGCGGCTTCAAGGAGGCACAGGGCAACGTGGTGATAACCATGGACGCAGACCTTCAGGACTCGCCAGATGAGATACCCGGCCTCTACAAGATGATAACGGAGGACGGCTACGACCTCGTGTCGGGCTACAAGCAGAAGCGGTATGACCCGCTGTCGAAGACCATACCCACCAAGCTCTTCAACGCCACGGCACGCAAGATAAGCGGCATACACAACCTGCACGACTTCAACTGCGGACTGAAGGCTTACCGCCGCGACGTGGTGAAGAACATAGAGGTGTACGGCGAGATGCACCGCTACATACCGTACCTCGCCAAGAACGCCGGCTTCGACAAGATAGGCGAGAAGGTGGTACACCACCAGGCACGCAAGTACGGCAAGTCGAAGTTCGGCCTCAACCGTTTCTTCAACGGCTACCTCGACCTCATCACGCTGTGGTTCCTGAGCAACTTCGGCAAGAAGCCCATGCACGTGTTCGGGTTCCTCGGCACGCTGATGTTCGTCATCGGCTTCGTGTCGGCACTCATCATAGGTGTGGACAAGCTGTGGTGCCTGTCGCAGGGCATACCGCAGCGGCTCGTCACCGACTCGCCCTACTTCTACATAGCACTCACCATGATGATGATAGGCACGCAACTGTTCCTCGCCGGATTCATAGGCGACCTCGTGAGCCGCTCGTCGCAGAACCGCAACGACTACCAAATAGAAAAGACCATAAAATGCGGAGAATAGCACATATCCTGCCGGCAGCGGCCATCGTGCTCACGGCCGTGGCATGCTCGTCGATAGACTGCCCGCTCAACAGCAGGGTGATGCTGGCATGCAAGTTCGGCGACGAGGCCGACAAGCTGCCCGACTCGCTCACCGTGTCTACCACAAAGACCGACGGCGAGGACTCCGTGCTCGTCAACCGCGTGTACAAGGCCGACAGCGTGGCTCTGCCCATGAGCTACAAGGCCGGGGCCGACACGTACTACCTCGACTTCACGCTCGCCGACAAGTCGCACGTCATAGACACCCTCACGGTGGAGAAGACCAATCTGCCGCACTTCGAGTCGGTGGACTGCAACCCCATGATGTTTCACGACATCACCGATGTGAGGCACACAGCGCACCACATAAGCTCAGTAACGATAAACGCAAACCACGTAACATACGATGCAGACAAAGCGCATATCATCATTTATCTCAAGGACAGCGGCGAGTAGCATGGTGCTGCTCGCCATGGCGGTGGGCACTCACGCGCAGACAGCAAGGAAGCCCGTGGTGGAGGAAGCGGACACCGTGGCGCTGTTCAGGGGCGTGGCCGTGTCGGCAGACATCGTGGGTCTGGCGCAGCTCGCGTTCAGTGACTACGGCCAGTACGAGGCGGCAGCCAGGCTCAACCTGCGTGACAAGATATTCCCCGTGGTGGAGATAGGCATCGGAAAGGCCAACGCCGAGAACGTGACCACATACACCACCTACAAGACCAGCGCACCATACGCACGCGTGGGAGCAGACTTCAACATCATGAAGAACAAGCACGACGACTACCGCGTGTATGCCGGCGTGCGCTATGCGCTCACATACTTCAAGTACGATGCCTACACCAAGGGGCTCAACGACCCTGTGTGGGGCGGCAGCGCCGACTACAGCATGGACGGCGTGAAGTGCAACTGCCACTGGCTCGAGGGCGCGGTGGGCGTAGACGCGAAGATATGCGGGCCCATAAGGCTCGGATGGAGCGTGCGCTACCGCCGCAGGCTCATGCACGACGACGGCGAGTACGGCAACACCTGGTACGTGCCGGGCTACGGCAAGCAGGGCTCCACGCGGCTCGGCGGCACGTTCAACGTGATATTCGAGATTTGACGGTGCCGCACACGGCACCATAAGCACACCCCACCCTACACCATACACAACCCTTCTACACAATGAACAAGCAACAAAGCAAGCGGCTGATGCTGCAGCTCCCATTCCTCATACTGCTCATAGTGGGCACGGTGATGATTATCTACAACCAGAAGAACACGCCCTACCAGCACGACAAGGGCATGATATTCGGCACCGTGTATCATGTGACGTACCAGAACAGCGACAACCTCAACGACCAGATAGTGGCCGAGCTCAACAAGGTAGACTCCTCGCTGTCTATGTTCAACAAGCAGTCTGTCATCACCAAGGTCAACGACAACCAGGATATAGAGGTAGACCAAATGTTCGGCGATGTGTTCACACTGGCACGCACGGTATCTGCCGACACCGACGGGGCCTTCGACATAACGGTGGCACCGCTCGTCAACGCATGGGGATTCGGATTCAAGAGCGGCAACATGCCGTCGCGCCACACCATCGACAGTCTGCGCACATTCGTGGGATACAAGCGCGTGGAGATGCACGACAGCCGCATAGTGAAGGCAGACCCGCGCGTCATGCTCGACTGCAGTGCCATAGCCAAGGGCTACGGCTGCGACGTGGTGGCGGAGCTGCTGCGCCGCAAGGGCATAGACAACTTCATGGTGGAGATAGGCGGAGAGGTAGTGACGAGCGGCATAAGCGAGAAACGCGTGCCATGGAAGATAGGCGTGACCAAGCCCTCCGACGACTCGCTGAGCGTGAACAACGAGCTGCAGACGGTGCTCAACATTACCGACAAGGCCATGGCCACAAGCGGCAACTACCGAAACTTCTACTACAAGAACGGCAAGAAGTATGCCCATACCATAGACCCTGCCACAGGCTACCCCGTACAGCACAGTCTGCTCTCGGCCACCGTCATCAGCGACCGCTGCGCCAAGGCCGACGCATACGCCACGGCATTCATGGTGATGGGACTGGAGAAGGCCAAGAAGGTGCTCGACAGGCACCGCGACCTCATGGCATACCTCATATACTCCGACCACAAGGGCGAGTACAAGGTGTGGTTCTCGCCATCGCTGAGAGACAAGATTATAGAATGACGGCACGCCACACACGCCGCCACACTCATCACACACCGCCGCCAATGGCGGCATAGCCTCACACCACTGCATTGAAAACCACCACCGATGACACCCTTGCACACATGCTAATGTCGCTGCCGCTGTTTCTCGGAATGAGCCGCAACGACATACACGACATGCTGCGCCAAGGCATGATAGACTGCCCCGTGCTGCCCGGCGACACCCTCGTGGCCGGGGAGGGTGAGTTGTGCCGCCGACTCATCATACTGGCCAAGGGCTCCATACAGGCATCGGCCACCGCCGACGACCACGGCTACAGTATCGAGGAGTGGGTGGAGGCACCGCACGTCATACAGCCAGAACGCATGTTCGGACTCACCAACCGATTCTCACGCACATTCACAACACACGGCACGGCCACGCTCGTGGTCATCGACAAGGCCGATGTGGTGAGGATGTCGGACCTGTACCAGATATTTCGCATAAACCTACTCAACGTCATCTCAACCCATGCCCAGCGGCTCGCACGCATGCCTTGGCGGCACACCGTTGGTGACCTGCGGCAGCGCATCGTGGCATTCATAGCCTCGCGCTGCCTCACACCCACCGGCGAGAAGCATCTGCTCGTGAAGCGCGACCGCCTCGCCGCAGAGCTGGCGTCCAACGAGCGGTACGTGTCTGACGAACTGCGGCGCATGCATGAGGACGGACTGCTGCGCACCAAGCGCGGATGTATCATCGTAGACTCGCTCGAGTACATGCTGCGCCACGCCGCACGGCACGACTGAATGTACACTTACAATTTTCGTTAAAAATTCCTTTATTAATAATAGGTGTGTAGGATTTTTGCTAAATTTGCACTGTTTTTATATCGTTAATTAACGCAACATACCAGTATGTGTGACTCAAACATAGAGAAAGAAGAGAGAAAGAACCCGTTTTTCGAGCCTTACGACACCCTGCACGACACCGTCCCATTCGACCGTATTAGGATGGAGGACTTCGAGGAGGCTTTCATGGAGGGCATAAGACGTGAGGACGAGGACATCGCCAACATCATAAACGACCCATCAGAGCCTACCTTCGACAACACCATCATACGCAACGACGAGTCCAAAGGCAAGCACTACTACGACTTGCTGAGCCGTGTGTCCAACGTGTTCTACTGCCTCATGAGCGCGGAGACCAACGACGAGATGGAGGCTCTGGCACAGAAACTGAGCCCCATACTCACCAAGCATGCCAACGACATATCACTCAACAAGCGGCTCTTCGAGCGCATAAGACACGTGTATGAGCATCACCGCGAGCTCACACCCGAGGAGACAATGCTGCTCAACACCAACTATGACGGATTCGTGAGGAGCGGAGCTCTGCTCTCCGATGCCGACAAGGAGCGGCTGCGCAGCATCACCGAGGAGGCCGGCAAGCTGTCGCTGATGTTCTCGCAGAACCTGCTAAAGGAGAACAAGGCGTTCCAACTGCACATCACCGACAGCCAGAAGCTCGACGGACTGCCCGAGTCGGCCATAGAGGCCGCCGCGCAATGTGCCAAGGAGGAAGGCAAGGACGGATGGGTGTTCACGCTCGACAGCCCGAGCTACTCGCCGTTCATGCAGTACGCCTCAGACCGCGAGCTGCGCCGTGAGCTGTACATGGCCAAGAACACGGTGTGCATACACGACAACAACGAGAACAATCTCGAGATATGCAAGAAGATAGTGAACGCACGGCGTGAGCTGGCACAACTGCTCGGCTCTGACACTTTCGCCGACTACGTGATGAAGCGCCGCATGGCAAGCAGCACGCAGAACGTGTACAAACTGCTCTACGACCTCATTGACGCGTACAAGCCCGCGGCCATAAAGGAGGTGCAGGAGATAGAGCAGACTGCCCGCGAGGCCGAGGGCGATGACTTCAAGCTGATGCCATGGGACTTCAGCTACTACTCACACAAGTTGCAGATGCAGCGCTACAACCTCGACTCCGAGATGCTGCGCCCCTACTTCGAGCTCGGCAACGTGATAAAAGGGGTGTTCGGACTCGCCACAAGGCTCTACGGCATCACGTTCAAGGAGAATAAGGACATACCTGTATATCACCCCGACGTGAAGGCATACGAGGTGTTCGACAAGGACGGCAAGTACCTCGCCGTGCTCTATGCCGACTTCTATCCGCGCAAGGGCAAGCGCGGTGGAGCCTGGATGACGGAGTTCCAAGGCCAGTGGATTGACCGCGAGGGGCACAACATACGCCCTCATGTCAGCGTGGTGATGAACTTCACCAAGCCCACCGACCAGAAGCCCGCGCTGCTGACGCTCGGCGAGGTAGAGACATTCCTGCACGAGTTCGGCCATTCGCTGCACGGAATGTTCGCGAACACGCGCTTCGAGAGCCTCAGCGGCACCAACGTATGGTGGGATTTCGTGGAGCTTCCGTCGCAGTTCATGGAGAACTACGCCGTGGAAAAGGAGTTCCTCCGCACCTTCGCGTTCCACTACCAGACGGGAGAGCCCATCCCCGACGAGCTCATCGACCGCATAATACGGAGCCGCAACTTCATGGCCGCATACGGATGTCTGCGCCAAGTGAGCTTCGGGCTCCTCGACATGGCCTACTACACGCAGAAAGACGAGTTCAGTCAGGACATCATGCGGTTTGAGAAGGAGGCATGGAAAGATGCTATCGTCATGCCGCAGATGCCAGACACGTGCATGACGGTGCAGTTCAGCCACATCATGGCAGGAGGATATGCCGCAGGATATTACAGCTACAAATGGGCCGAGGTGCTCGATGCCGACGCGTTCAGCGTGTTCAAGAAGAACGGTATATTCGACACCGCCACGGCACAGAGCTTCAGAGACAACATACTGTCGAAAGGTGGCACCGAGCATCCCATGACTCTGTACAAGAGGTTCAGGGGGCAGGAGCCCACCATCGACGCTTTACTCGAAAGAAATGGAATCAAAAGACAAGCAAGGTAAGCTCGACATGCGCTACCTGAGGATGGCGCGTATATGGGCAGAGAACAGCTACTGCCAGCGCAGGCAGGTGGGAGCACTCGTCGTGAAGAACAAGATGATAATAAGCGACGGGTACAACGGCACGCCGAGCGGGTTCGAGAACGTGTGCGAGGACGATGACAACGTCACCAAGCCATACGTGCTCCACGCCGAGGCCAACGCCATAACCAAGCTCGCACGGAGCAGCAACAACAGCGACGGGGCCACGCTCTACGTCACCGACGCGCCGTGCATAGAGTGCGCCAAGCTCATCATACAGGCCGGCATCAAGCGCGTGGTGTTTGCCAAGCAGTACCGTCTGCACGACGGCATAGACCTGCTGGAGAGAGCCAACATCCAAGTCATTCACTTAAATCCCGACGAACAGCAAATATGAACAGGACAAACAGGCTGATGCCGCTGCTTATGGCATTGTGCATAGTGGTGGGCATACTGATAGGAAACTTCTACGCCAACCACTTCTCAGGCAACCGCCTGAACATAATAAACTCAGGAAGCAACCGCCTGACGAACCTTCTGCACATCATCGACGACCAGTACGTTGACAAGGTGAACATCGACTCACTCGTCAACAACGCCATTCCGCTGATACTCTCTGAGCTCGACCCCCACTCCGTATATATCAGCGCGAAGGACGCACAGGCCGTCACCGACGACCTGAAAGGCTCGTTCACGGGCATAGGAGTGGAGTTCAACATCCGTCAGGACACCATTCACGTACAGAACGTGGTGAAGAACGGGCCGGCAGAACGAGCCGGACTGCTCGCCGGCGACAAGATAGTGACCGTAGACGGTAAGCCTTTCGTGGGCAAGGCTGTCAACAATCAGGAAGCCATGAGGCGGCTCAAGGGCCCCAAGGACACCAAAGTGCGCGTGGGAGTGGTGCGCTACGGCAGCAGCAAGGTACACGACTTCACCATCACACGCGGCGAGATTCCGCAGAAGAGCATCAGCGCCACCTACATGATAGACGACAATACGGGCTACATACGCATCAAGAATTTCGGCGAGACCACATACCCCGAGCTGCTCATATCGCTGGCCACGCTCTCGCAGAGCGGCTTCAGCAACCTCATCATAGACCTGCGCGATAACACGGGCGGCTTCATGACATCCGCCATACAGATGGCCAACGAGTTCCTTCCTAAGAACAAGCTCATCGTATATACGCAGGGACGCAAGTCGCCGAAGCAGGAGTACCGCTCCGATGGGCACGGCTCCTACCAGAAGATACCCCTCGTCGTACTCATCAACGAGGGCTCGGCATCGGCCTCCGAGATATTCGCAGGAGCCATGCAGGACAACGACCGCGCCACTATCATAGGCCGGCGCTCGTTCGGCAAGGGCCTCGTGCAGCAGCAGATAGGATTCCCCGACGGCAGCATCATACGCCTTACGATAGCACGCTACTACACTCCGTCTGGCAGATGCATACAGAAGCCTTACGTCACTGGCGACGACAAGGACTACGAGCAGGACCTCATCACGCGCTATGAGCACGGAGAGTACTTCTCGCAGGACAGCATCAAGCACACTGGCCCGGCCTATCACACAGGCATAGGACGCGTGGTGTACGGGGGCGGCGGCATCACTCCCGACATATTCGTGGCCGAGGACACACTCAACATCACCTCTTACTACAAGGAGGCAAGCATGAGCGGACTCATACTTCAGTTCGCATTCTCATACACCGATGACAACCGTCTGAAACTAAACAACTTCAAGGAGATGATGGCCATGTCTGACTACCTCGTGAAGCAGAACACCGTAGAGCTGTTCGCAAGCTACGCCGACAAGCACGGACTGAAACGACGAAACCTCATGATAAAGAAATCGCACAAGCTGCTTGAGCGGTTTATCAACAGCAGGATTATATACAACATCCTCGATGAGGAGGCTTGGAACGAGTATCTCAACCTCGAAGACCCGACGGTGAAGGCCGCGCTCAACGTGTTCAAGAACCATGCCGCGTTCCCGAAGAAGCCGTTGGGCAAGACCGTCAAGGTGAGGAAAGCCAATGAAAAGTAAGGAAACGATAAGAAAAGAGATAAGAGACAGGAAGCGACACTTCAACAGCGACGAGCTGAGGGAAATGTCGCTTCCCGTCGTATCGGCCCTGTTGGAGAACGAGCATGTGCTGTCTGCCCACACCATCATGGCCTACTGCTCACTCAGCGATGAGGTAGACACACGGCAGTTGCTCAACAGACTCGTGGCGATGGGCAAGCGCGTACTCCTCCCAAAAGTGACAAGTGGCACGTGTATGGAGCTCCGTGAGTACCACGGCGAGGCCGACCTCATAAGCGGAGCATACGGTATAATGGAGCCAGTCGGCCCAACCTTTACCGACTACGCGTCCATTGACGTGGCCATATTGCCTGGAATGAGTTTCGATGGGGACGGCAACCGCCTCGGACGCGGCAAAGGTTACTACGACAGATTCCTCACCCTGCTACCACACACATACCTTATAGGCGTGTGCTTCGACTTCCAACTATCCGATGAAGTACCGCATACCGACTACGATATAAGAATGAACGAGGTGATATTCTGACGTGCCGGCATTTCCGCACGTCAACAATCATAATACAATAATACGTGAATCATGTCAATAGACACACTGAATCACGTCAACAGACACACTGAATCACATCAATAGACATACAGAACAACACCAATAGACGCACAGTTTCACGCCAACATACGCGTATATTCATGTCAATAGACAAGTAGCCTTGCATCAATATACGCGCAAATCCACGATGACCATAGAGCCGACAGCCGCATTGAGACGCTTCACTATCTGCCCACGCATCATCCATAAGTCCTGACGCAATGCAGGATTCATGACCTTCACGAAGAGTGTCTGGTTCTTTATGTACTTCTCCGCCGTGTACGAAGCAACCACCTTCCCGACGACACTCTCCCATGAGTCGACGAGACGTTTCTGCAACAACGGAGTCTCAAGTCCCTGACTACGCAGATACTCTTTCAGCAAGTCGCCTATGGAATGAACCTCACGCCTGAACATCTTCCTTAGCTTCTATCACACCATCCGACACATTGAACAGCTTATAGTCGAAGCCGCTGCTGTGCAGTATCTTATCCAAATGATCACGGTTGGTGTCGGTTATGAATATCTGTCCGAACCCTTCGCCCGACACAAGCCGCACGATGTTCTCCACACGCCGCGCGTCGAGCTTGTCGAAGATGTCGTCGAGCAAGAGCAGCGGAGCCGTCTGCGATGCCGTGCGGCGCAGGAAGTCAAACTGCGCGAGCTTGAGCGACAGCACGAAAGTCTTGTTCTGCCCCTGACTACCCTCACGTTTCATCATGTAACCGTCAAGCATCATCTCCAAATCATCGCGGTGAATGCCGTGCAGCGAGTACCCCACGGCACGGTCCTTGAAGCGGTCGCGCCTTATGACATCAAGCAAATCGCCACGCTGGCAATGCGACACATAGCTCAGCGACACGCTCTCCTCGCCGCCCGATATGGCCGTGTATATACGCTGAAACACCGGGATAAACTCCGTGACGAACGCCTCACGCTTCGCAAACACAGCCTTTCCGTTGCGTGCCATCTCCTCTTCCCAGATGTCAAGGAGCGACTCGTCAAGCTCGTTCTCCATCTTCAGGAGGGCGTTGCGCTGCTGAAGGGCCTTGTTGTAGCTCATCAAGGCATCTATGTAAGTATTGTCGTACTGCGAGATGACCACGTCCATAAACCTGCGACGCTCCTCACTGCCACCTCCTATAATCAAGGAGTCGTTGGGAGACGCGAGGATAAGCGGTATGAGACCTATGTGCTGCGAGAACCGCTTGTACTCTTTCTTGTCGCGTTTGAAGTGCTTTTTCTGCCCACGCTTCATGCCGCAGTATATGCCTATGGCCCGTCCGGCCTCATCTTCATAACCGCCTTCTATCACGAAGAAGTCCTGGTCGTGGGTGATGACCTGCGAGTCTATGGGGTTAGTGGAGCTCTTGCAGAACGACAAGTAGTACACGGCATCAAGAAAATTGGTCTTGCCCTCGCCGTTGTGCCCTATAAAACAGTTCATCTTGGGCGACAAGTCGAGAGTGGCCTCACGTATGTTCTTGAAGTTGATTATTGAGATTCTCTTTAAGATCATTGTTTTCTGAAAATACATTCCTGCACATGCGCCACGTCGCCAACGGCAACACCACGCCCGTGCCTCACACAAAAACGCCACACCCTTGACACCTATCACGGCCAGTCACGGCCTTCGCGTCATGCCGACACGAGGCCGCCTCCATGCAAAGACCGTGCCAATCACAGGCCGCAGCACGCACGCGCACAGTCAAGGTGCAGCTTATCTGCGTGCAAAGATAAGCGATTTACCTTTGAAAAACGAAAAAAAGAGGCCATAAATTTCAATATATAAGATAATTTGATTAATTTTGCTGCGCATTTGTATGCACTGATAACAACAAGCAAAAAGTTAATAACAACAAGCAAAAAAGTTGATAGCAACATACAAAAAAGTTGATAACAACAGATAAAAAAAGTTGATAACAACAGACAAAAAAGTTGACAGCAACAAGCAAAAAAGTTGATAACAACATACAAAAAAGCGGATAAAAGCAGATAAGAAAACTGATAACAACAGACAGAAAAATCCGAAACAATAAAAAACAAAGATAAATGGAAAAGAAAAAAGAAGAAGTTCTCGACATGAACGAGAACCTTGAGAAGGCCGAGTCGTTTGTAGTAAAGTACAAGAAGCCTATCGCTATTGCAGCCATTGCTATCGTAGCGATAGTAGCAGGCACCTTGCTCTACCACGCACTCTACGCCGCACCACGTGCCGACAAGGCAAGCACGGCCATAGCCAAAGGTCAGGAATACTTCAACACAGAGCAGTTTGACAAGGCCCTCAACGGCGACGGTGCATCATACGCCGGCTTCGTGAAGATTGCCGATGATTACAGCGGGACAGACGCTGCCAACCTCGCCAACCTCTACGCAGGTCTCTGCTACGCCAACACAGGCAAGTGGAAAGAGGCCGTGACATACCTCGAGAAGTACTCTACTGCCGATGATATGATGGTAAGCCCTGCCGCAGTGTCGGCACTCGGCAACGCCTATGCACAGACTGGCGATGTAGACAAGGCCATAAGCACACTGAAGAAGGCTGCCGACATGGCCGACAGCAAGGCCGACGGCGGCATCAACAACAGCATAGCCCCCACCTTCCTGATACAGGCGGGCGAGCTCCTTGAGAGCCAGGGCAAGAAGGCCGACGCTCTGAAACTCTATCAGGACATCAAGAAAAAGTATGTCAACGCAGTAGTGGTACAGAGTTCTGAGATTGACAAATACATCGAAAGGGTTTCTGAATAATGGCGACATCACTCCACAACTTGTCAGAATACGACATCAGCAGCATTCCCGATGCGAGCAACATGTGCTTCGGCATCGTAGTGGCAGAGTGGAATGAGGAAATCACCGGTGCCCTCCTCGATGGAGCCGTAAAGACACTTGAGAAGCACGGAGCACTGCCTGAGAACATTCATGTAAAGACAGTTCCCGGCAGTTTCGAGCTCGTCTATGGCGCACACCAGATGGTGCTTCACGGCGGCTACGACGCTGTGATAATACTGGGCAGCGTGATACGTGGCGAGACACCGCACTTCGACTACATCTGTCAGGGTGTGACCTACGGCATAGCACGCCTCAACACCATCAGCGAGATACCCATCATCTACGGTCTGCTCACCACCAACGACATGCAGCAGGCCCTCGACAGATGCGGAGGCAAATACGGCAACAAGGGCGATGAGTGCGCGGTGGATGCCATAAAGATGGCGAAATTCTGACCACTATACGGCATTACGCCACACCACGACAGCCGCCCCGCTACGAGACATACGACAAAGGCGTTGCTCCTACACACGGGGCAACGCCTTTGTCTTTTCACGTACGCCACAAAATACGGCAACCATACGCAAAAAATACGGCAATTATACACTACAAAACACAACAACGATATGCAGCTTATAGACCTATACAACAGATACAGTGCCGACGAGATAATCACCGCCATAGACGAGATGTTCCCCGGCACAGAACAGTTTCACGACACTTTCCGCGAGGCTTTGGCCATACTGAAGGCCCTCACGCCCGTGCCGTCGAAGAAGCGGATACGCTACAAACTCATAGATGACGCCGCCAACGACATACAGTATTTCGGTGCCGAGGACAGCAACTTCAACACCACATGGGAGGTATGCCTCGCCAAGGAACTCGTCATCGACGACGATGTGGAGCTGAGCGAACTCGAGATTACGGCCAACAGCCTTGTCAACCTGTGCCTCACAGGCCGCTGTCCACGCCAGTTCCTGCCCATGAAGCAGGCTCTCCTCGCCAGTGCCGCCGACCAAGCAGAGTGATGCCATGCGCCGTGCTGCCGCACACACGCGCCGCTCTGCCACAAGCATACACACCGCACTGCCGCACACACGCCACGTCAAGACACAAGAATTTGCCACATCCGCCCAGCAAGGACAGGTGTAGCAAATTTCTTTTAAGCCGCTCTATTCCTCCTCGTCCGACCTCGACGAGATGTCGAGACGTGTGTCGAGGCCATACACCAGAGAGCCCGTCCGCGACAGCCTCACCACTATGGGCACGTAGCTGTCGCTCATCCTGTCGGGCGACCCCACGCTGGCGGCGAAATACACGTTGTCGCCCTCGGCCCGGTCAAAGGCCACGCCGAGCAGTGCTCCCGTGCGCAACGACTCCTCAGACACACACGTTGCGAAGTCCGTTTTCTTGAAAACCTTACTGAAGAACACCGTGCCGTCGGCGCGTCTCACCGACACCTCTATGGTATTGTCGTAGTACTTGTTGCCGACCTCATCCTGTGTGAGCGGCAAAGCCTTGTCGGCCGACCTCGACACTGCAAACGTATATTTCTGTCCGAGCCACTCAAAGGCCATGTTCTGCTTATAGCCGCTCATGGCCTGTACCGACTTCTTGACCACGGTCACGGGCTTGGGGGCTATGATGTCGCCCGTGTTGCGCTTCTTCTCGCCACACGACGTGAGGGTCACGAGAGCACATCCCGCGGCCACGGCCAACGACATCAGTATGTTATTTCCATAATGTTTCATCAGCGCAAAGGTAATAAAAAATATCTGAAACCAAACAAAAAACGCTTTCCTAAAAGCCTTAGGAAAGCGCAATACATGTAAACCTGCCGTCCTCCATGCCGAGGACGCGGCGGCGAACCCCTCATCGCCTATGTCATAACACATCTATTATCATACCCTGCCACGCTCACGGCGCGGCACGAGGTCACTCGTTGCTGTCGCCCTTCTGCACACGGCGCGGCTGACGCGACATGCGGTTCTTCATGTCAGCCTCATACTTGGCGTACTGTTCCGAGGTCATGATGCCCTTCAGCTCCTTGTTGTAAGCCTCCATGTTGGCACGCATCTCCTTCATGTGCTTCTCCATGTCCTCGCGGCTCGGACGCCGACGGCGCACGCTGTCAGTGCCCTCTCCACCTTCGGGACGGCCCATGCCGGGGCGGCGCGGCCCCATACCGGGACGGCCCATCGGGCCGAACTTGCCTGCATAGGTGGTGTTGAGCTGGAGCAGCTTGGCCGTCTGTGCCTCATCGAGTCCGTAAGTCTTTGCCATGCGGTCGGTATGACGCTTCAGCATCTCCGTCTTGTCTATCTTGGGCTTCGCGCCCTCAGTCTCGTTGGTCTGTGCCATGGCCTGTGCCGACAGCATAAGTGCTGCGACAGCAGCCATCAATATTCTTCTCATATCCTTATTGTTATTTATAGTTTGTTTGTTATGTCCTTATCGTCGCGACTGTTTATATGACGCTGCACACAGGCGAAGGTTTAACCGCCAATGGCAAAAAAATGCACAACAGCATAGTCCGCCACGCACTTCTGTCAGGCAGCGGCTGAAAACGATATACACAAAAACAGGACCTAAATTTGCATATTTGCACGAATAAGCGTAACTTTGCAAGCAAAAAGCAAGGACACAAACTATTTTCGTAACAAATGAGAAGTTACACCATATCATTCTGCGTCGTCATGCTCCTTTTGCTCTGCGCTTGCGGCAAGAAGCAGACACCTACATCTACCGAGCATGTAGACACCATACCCATGCTCATCCTCCAGATACAGAAATGCTCACACCTGTATGCCGCCGAGTGCCGCATGCGCAAGATAGTCACCCACGACGACAGGGCACAGGTGCAGGGACAGTTTATGAAGCACGACTACAACATAGACCTGCCCCTGGGCCAGCGCAAGGTGGCCATACCCATAGAGGCCACCGTGAAGGCATACATAGACTTCTCGGCGTTCTCCGCCGCCAACGTGCGACGCACCGGCCAGAAGATAGAGGTAACACTCCCCGACCCATCCATAGTGCTCACCGCCACGCGCATAGACCACAAGGCAGTGAAGCAGCACGTACCGCTCACGCGCCGCAACTTCTCAGATGAGGAGCTGGCATCGTACGAGCGGCAGGGCCGGCAGGCCATCATCGACGCCATACCGCAGACCGACATCGTGGCCATGGCGCGTGAGAGCGCGGCACGCACGCTCATACCCATGCTCATGAGGGCGGGTTTTGCCGAGCAGGACATCACCGTGAGCTTCCGCAAGGACATCACCAAGCGCGACATAAGGGGCATGATAGAAAGAAAGGACTCTGACAATGGAAAAGCGAAATAACATATTACTGCGCATCATAGCCGGCGCGGCCGGCAGGGTTGTGCTGACATGGAGCGTCATAGCGGCGGTCATCGTGGCCGCCATAGTGGGCATCACGATGCTCTTGCGCACTGCCAAGGACAGCACCACACGCATCGTCACCGACGACAAGATAGACATCACCCCCACGCAGATAGCCTCTCTCAAGGCCATAGGCCAGTGGGAGTTTCTCACCATCAGCGACGAGGAGATGGTAGACACCGTGCGCCATGGCATCTTCTCCGACGACGAGCTGGTGCGCATATACTACGGCACGTTGCGCTTAGGCATAGACATGGCCGATGCGGCAGACGACTGGATAGCGCACCACGGCGACACCATAGTGGTGACGCTGCCACCAGTGCGGCTGCTCGACGACGACTTCATAGACGAGGCACGCACCCGTCCGTTCCTGGAGAAAGGCAAGTGGAGCAATGCCGACCGCGCCGCCCTCTACACCAGGGCACGCCAAATAATGAAGCGCCGCTGCCTCTCCGCCTCCAACCTGCGCAGCGCGGAGCTCAACGCCACCACACAGTTCGGCCACATCATGCGCTCCATGGGCTTCGCCAACGTGAGGGTGAGGGTGTCACGCACAGACAAACGCAACAACAAATAACGCAAACATGGATATTCTCAACAACTTCTTCACCTCGCTCAGCGGCATACTCTGGGGCTGGCCCATGATCATCCTGCTCCTCGGCACGCACATCTTCCTCACCATCAGGCTCAAGTTTCCGCAGCGCAAGATATTCACCGCCATACGCCTGTCGGTGAAGCGCGACAAGCAAGCCGACGGCGACGTGTCGCAGTTCGGCGCACTGGCCACTGCCCTCGCCGCCACCATAGGCACAGGCAACATCATAGGAGTGGCCACGGCCGTGGCACTCGGCGGCCCCGGTGCTGTGCTGTGGTGCTGGCTGACAGGCGTGTTCGGCATATCCACCAAGTACGCCGAGGGTCTGCTCGCTATAAAGTACCGCGTGCGCACGGCCGACGGCAAGATGCTCGGTGGCCCGATGTACGCCCTCGAGAGGGGACTCGGCTGGAAGTGGGCGGCCGTGCTGTTCGCCCTGTTCACGCTCCTCGCCTCGTTCGGCATAGGCAGCACGGTGCAGGCCAACGCCATAGCCAGCATGATGAGCAGCAGCTACGGCCTGTCGCCATACATCAGCGGCGTGGCGGTATGCGCCCTCACGGCGGCCGTGGTCAACGGCGGCGTGAAGAGCATAGCGCGTGTCTGCGCCATGCTCGTGCCTGTCATGGCCCTGTTCTACGTGGTGGGATGCATATACATACTGTTTGCCAACCACTCCTTCGTGCTCCCGGCCATTAGGCTGATATGCCACTCCGCGTTCAGCCCCGAGGCGGCGGGCGGCGGATTCGTGGGCACCACGGTCATGATGGCGGCACGCTACGGCATAGCACGCGGCCTGTTCTCCAACGAGTCGGGCATGGGCTCCGCGCCCATAGCGGCAGCGGCGGCACAGACGCGCAACCCCGTGCGCCAGGCGTTAGTGTCGTCGTCGGGCACGTTCTGGGACACCGTGGTGATATGTGCGCTCACGGGCATCGTGATAGTGAGCAGCATACTCGCCTACCCCGACATCGACTACACCAACGGTGCCGTGCTCACGAAGGTGGCATTCTGCAAGATACCGTACGTGGGCAAGCACATACTGAGCTTCGGCCTGCTCACTTTCGCCTTCAGCACCACGCTCGGATGGTGCTACTACGGCGAGCGTGCCATGGAGTATCTCAAAGGGAAATACTGGACTAAGGTGTACCGCACCATATACATCATATCGGTGTTCGGCGGCAGCGTAGCCAACCTGTACGTGGTGTGGAGCATGGCCGACTGCATGAACGCACTCATGGCCATCCCCAACCTGCTGTCGCTGCTGTTCCTCAGCGGCATCATAGTGCAGGAGACGCGCAAATACCTGTGGGAAGGCAATCTCGACATGGACATGGACAATGAGGAACTCGATGCGGCAGCCATACCCTCAGACGACTCGCAAGGCAA
>JALFIM010000040.1 GCA_022775985.1 Prevotella sp. | reverse complement strand
GACAATAACGTAAAAGAGCTTTTGGTGCGCAGTGCCTGTGCATCAAAAGCTCTTCTTACTTCTGCTGTGTACAACTATAGGTTCAACTTTTCTCTTGCTATTGCCTTTCATCATATAGCGATGCCCTCTTTTCTCACATTGTGGTTGAACAAAGTGAAACGGTTTTCATCCCACTCTTTTTGCGAGAAGAGTATGGGATTTATTATTTCGTTTATTTCCCATCCCAGTTCGCGCAGCGGATAAGAATATGTGTCGTAGTCTTGTAATGTGATTTCTGGCTTGTCCAGCAATATCAACACATCCCAGTCGCTTCCGTCATGCTCCGTACCTCTGGCACGCGAGCCGAACAGCACGGCCCTTGCATGAGGGTCTATCTCACACAGCTTGTTGTGCATTGCCTCTAAAACATGTTTCTTATCCATTGCTTAAAACCTTAAATCAGCAGGCTTGTATGTTTACAAGACGGCTGTGCCGTTTAATGTGTTCCGTGCCGCGTTGTTGCTACTGCTCTTTCCACACCCTCCTCTTCAGCCACAGGGTCAGGATGGGGTCGCTTATCTCGAGGTGCTTGGGAGTGGATACGGTTATGAGGTCTTTTTCTATGAGGGCTTTCCTCAGGCGTGTCACGTTGGCCGCAGTGCCCAGGCGGTAGCCGCTTAGCACAGACGATTGGGTGAAGCCGGTGTGCACTCCGTTGGCCAAGGCGTGAAGGAAGTTCATCTGATAGGCCGACAGTTCCTCCGTCTGCTGTATGAACAGAGGCTCACAGGCATCGAGCAGACGGTCTATGGCGTACTGCACGTCCGCCATTGTGGCCTCATTCTGTGCCTTGAGCCATACGAGCCATGCAAGCTGCTGTACGTAAGACGAGTAGCGGTCGGTGACGGAGCATATCACACGTGCGAGGTTGTCGGAGATGCGCTTGCCCGTGACCCTGAACCGATCACGGATATAAGCCACCCAGTCGTCCTCGCTTATCTTGTCGAGATAGAACAGGTCGCCGAAGCGGTAGAACGGGTAGCTCTGGTTCTGGAACATCTGTTCCATCATGTGCTTCTTGCTGCCGTATAGGCAGTATGACACATGGCTCTGCCGCTGCCACACCCCACGCAGCTTCTTCTGGAAGGTGAGTGAGTCGGGGAAGTCGCCTAACTGCTGGAACTCGTCAATACATACCACTATCCTGATGCCTTTGGCCTTGGCTATGACCTCAGGCAGTTGCAGCACCTCTTCCGTCGTGGTGTTGTGTGGATTGTACTCCAGCGATATGGAGAAGTCGGTCATCGGGTCTTGCCCGAAACTTATCTTAGGCACGAATCGGCTCAGAAACACCTTGGCGTTCTCCATCCATTCATCCCACTTGCCAGACGTGGCACGCACCACCGCAGTGGCGAAGGCGTTGACAAAGTCGTGCTCTGAGCGGCATCCGAATGCATCTATGTGGGCTATCCTTATGTGCTCGTCCTCTACAAGCGAGCACACCTTGTCTACGAGCGATGTCTTTCCCATACGGCGCGGCGATATGAGTATCGTGTTGACACCGTAAGTGAAGTTCGCCTTCAGACGTTCTGTCTCTTCTTTTCGGTCAGTGAACGCGTCGCCTTCCACGCGCACTCCAAACACAAAGGGGGCCTCGAAATTCTGTGTCATAGCATGTTGTGATATGTTGTTTATGCGGCAAAGTTAGCAAAAAGAATTGTTTTAAACAATGTTGTTTTAAACAATGTTGTTAAAATTCCTGCCGCGTAGTGGTAATAAATACTTTTTGCTCGTGCGGAAAATATCGGAAAAAATCTGTGGATTCGTGCGAATAAATGTAGGCAATGCTTGTTTGTTCGTGCAAATAAATGTATCTTTGTGACGAATATTCGTGCAAAAAAATGTATTTATGAAAAGGGATATAATGTCACAACTCATTGCCTGGAAAGGCAAGAAAGACCGCAAGCCGCTCATACTCAATGGCGCAAGGCAGGTGGGTAAAACCTACATACTGCGTGAGTTCGGGCAGGAGCAGTACGAGAAGATGGCGTATGTAAACTGCGATCGAAACGAGATGGTGGAGAGGATATTCGCGCAAGACTACAACATAGAGCGCATACTGCTCTCCCTGTCGGCTCTTCTGCACGTCAACATAGAGCCCGAGAATACCCTCATCGTGTTCGACGAGGTGCAGGAAAGCCCTGCGGTGCTTAACTCACTGAAGTATTTCTGTGAGGATGCGCCGCAGTATCATGTCGCCGTGGCAGGGTCGCTGTTGGGCATATCACTCCACAGCGGTACTTCATTCCCCGTGGGAAAGGTAGACATGCTGAAGATATATCCCATGACATTCTGCGAGTTTCTTGATGCCATAGGCGAAAGTACGCTTACGGATGTTCTTGCCACGGCCGATTTCTCACTCATCGACTCCCTGTCACTGCGCTTCATCGACTGTCTGCGCCAATACTACTATGTAGGCGGCATGCCTGCTGCCGTGCGCCGGTTTGCCGAGGACAAGAACCTTGAAGAGGTGCGCGGCATACAGAAGCAGATACTCTTCGACTACCAGCGCGACTTCTCCAAGCATTCCCCCGCGCAGGAGGTGCCGCGCATAAACATGGTGTGGGAGTCCATACCCTCACAGCTTGCGAAGGAGAACAAGAAGTTTCTCTTCGGGGCAATGAGGAAAGGCGCGAGAGCATCACAGTTTGAGATGGCCATACAGTGGCTCAAGGATGCAGGGCTCATATATCAGGTGAACAGGGTGTCGGCTCCCGGCATGCCGCTGAAGTTCTATTCAGACATGGCCGTTTTCAAGCTGTTCGTCCTCGACATTGGCCTCATGGGGGCTATGGTGGATGCCCCGGCCGAGAGCATACTCGTAGCCGACACGCTGTTCAGGGAGTACAAGGGCGCATTTACTGAGTTGTTCGTTCTCACCCAGCTCATGCCGCTCGGTCTACCCATATATTACTTCAGCAGCAACGACTCGCGTGTGGAGATAGACCTCATAGTGCAGCATGGCAACATCATCACCCCGATAGAGGTGAAGGCTGAGGAAAACGTACATGCCAAGTCGCTCCGTACCTTTATATCCAAGCACCCGCAACTCAAGGGCTTGCGCCTCTCCATGAAGCCATACCAAGACCAGGAGTGGATGACCAACAAACCACTGTACGCCGTAGGTGCATGGCTGAAATGACCATATAGTGTGACGGTTGATTTCCCGCTGATTATGCCCTGCCCGATGTACACTTGCCATACGGTTTTGCGAAATGGGCCGTTTCGCGGTGTGAAATGGGCCGAAATGCAGTGTGAAATGGGCCGTTTTACACGCTAAAACGGGTCGTTTTACAACGCATTGTGAATCAGTGTGTTGCATAAGCGTGTGGAGATGGCGTTGTTAGAGGGCTGTGAGGCGCGTGGGGTGGGGTGTGAAAGTGGTGAGAGTAGGCGGGGCAGTGGTTGTGAATTGGTATGGCAGCATGTGGAGAAAGTGTATGCAGCGATGAAGAAAGTGTATGGCAGCGTGTGGAGAAAGGGTGCGGCAGCGATGGGAAAAGTGTATGGCAGTGGTGGAGAAAGGGACACGGCAGCGATGGTGAATGGCAGCGGCGGCATGCCATGAGTGATGCCGCAGTCGGGCGGTATGAGCGTGGGTGGATAGTTAATTTCTCATAAAATCATTGTCTTTGCACGAAAAAGAAGTAACTTTGCACGAATAAGGCTTGCAGCAGAAGGGCGCGAGGAGTTATGCACGTGCTTCCGCTGCGCAAATCATATAAACAACATCTTCAGAGACATGTCGTGTATATTAAGTATTGATACAAGCACAAACGTATGCTCCGTGGCAGTGAGCCAGGACGGGGCGTGCATCTATTACGACGAGGACAACAGCGGCCCCAACCATGCCGAGAAACTCGGCGTGTTCGTAGACCAGGCCATGTCGTTCGCCGACAGCCATGCCATACCGCTCGACGCGGTGGCGGTGAGCAGCGGCCCGGGGTCGTACACCGGTCTGCGCATAGGCGTGTCCATGGCCAAGGGCATATGCTTCGGCATAGACGTGAAGCTCCTGTCGGTGCCCACCCTCGAGCTGCTCTGCGTGCCGGTGCTGCTCTGTCATGAGGAGATAGAGGACGACGCGCTGCTCTGCCCCATGCTCGACGCGCGTCGCATGGAGGTGTACGCCGCCGTGTACGACCGCTCGCTGCACGCCGTACGTGAGACGGGTGCCGACGTGGTGACCCCCGACACCTACCGCGAGTACCTCGACCGTCACCCCGTGTACTTCTTCGGCAACGGGGCGGCCAAGTGCATGGACGTAATCAATCATCCCAACGCGCACCTCATAGAGGGCATCACGCCACAGGCCAAGTGGATGTTCCCACTGGCGGAGCGGCGCATGCTCAGCGGCCAGACGGAGGACGTGGCCTACTTCGTGCCGTACTATCTCAAGGACTTCGTGAGCAAGAAACCCAAGAGCCTGCTCTGACCCTCAGCACGGCCACACCACAACTGCAATCTTACACATACATATAATATAATGAATATAGAAGGACTGGACTACAACACACAGCGTGAGCGCCTCATACTTCCCGAGTACGGACGTGAGGTGCAGAGCATGGTAGACCACGCCGTCGGCATAGCCGACCGCGACAGGCGGCAGCAGTGCGCCAACGCCATAATAGCGATAATGAAGCGCATGTTCCCGCACAGCACCGACAGCGTGGACAACGAGCGCAAGCTGTGGGACCACCTCGCGCTGATGAGCGACTTCAAACTCGACATAGACTATCCCTACGACGTGGAGCAGGCCCAGACGATACACGCCAAGCCCGAGCCCATGAGCTATCCCATGCGGCAGATACCGGTGCGCCACTACGGCAACATGATGTTTGAGCTCTTCGGCCGCCTGAAGACCATGCCGGCCGGCAAGGAGCGCGACGAGCTCATACGCCTCGTGGCCAACCAGATGAAGCGCGACCTCACGCTGTGGGGCCACGGCTCGTCAGACGACGAGAAGGTGGCCTCCGACCTCGCCGAGTACACCGACGGCAAGGTGCAGCTCGACCTCGGCACGTTCAAGTTCGACCGCACCGTGATAAAGGACAACGACAAGAAACGCAAGAAGAAGTAGCCGTGCGCCGCCATCGGCGCACGCCCACACCAACCCACACATACTTACGCTATGGCATCATTCATCATCGAAGGCGGGCACCGCCTCAGCGGCACCATCACGCCGCAGGGGGCCAAGAACGAGGCCCTGGAGGTGATAAGCGCGGTGCTGCTCACCGACGAGGAGGTGGTCATCCGCAACATCCCCGACATACTCGACGTGCAGAACCTCATCATACTGCTGCGCGACATGGGCGTGGAGGTGAGGCGTATCTCGCGCCACGACTACGCGTTCCGCGCGGCACAGCTCAACCTCGACTACCTCGGCAGCGACGAATACGTACACCGCTGCTCCGCCTTGCGCGGCAGCGTGCTCATGATGGGGCCGCTGCTGGGCCGCTTCGGCAGGGCCACCATAGCCGAGCCCGGCGGTGACAAGATAGGCCGGCGGCGGCTCGACACTCACTTCTTAGGCTTCAAGCAGCTCGGGGCGCGGTTCGTGCGCGACGACACGCGCAACGTGTTCGACATACAGGCACGCCGCCTCAAGGGCACGTACATGCTGCTCGATGAGGCCTCCATCACAGGCACGGCCAACATCATCATGGCGGCGGTGCTCGCCAAGGGCACCACCACCATATACAACGCCGCCTGTGAGCCGTACATACAGCAGCTCTGCCGCATGCTCAACGCCATGGGCGCACGCATCTCGGGCATAGCCTCCAATCTGCTCACCATAGAGGGCGTAGACAGCTTAGGCGGCACCGCCCACACCATACTGCCCGACATGATAGAGGTGGGCTCGTTCGTGGGCATGGCCGCCATGGTGGGCGACGGCATACGTATAAAGAACGTGTCCGTGCCCGACCTCGGCATCATACCGGAGGCGTTCCGCCGTCTCGGCGTGCGGCTCACCACCGATGGCGACGACATCGTGATACCGCGCCAGCCGCACTATGTGGTAGACTCGTTCATCGACGGCACCATCATGACGCTGGCCGACGCGCCGTGGCCCGGGCTCACCCCCGACCTCATATCAGTGCTCATAGTGGTGGCGTCGCAGGCACGCGGCTCCGTGCTCTTCCACCAGAAGATGTTTGAGAGCCGCCTGTTCTTCGTGGACAAGCTAATAGACATGGGTGCGCAGATTATACTCTGCGACCCTCACCGTGCCGTGGTCGTAGGTCTCGACAACAGGAAGCAGCTGCGGGCAGGGCGCATGACGAGCCCCGACATACGCGCGGGCATAGCCTTGCTCATAGCCGCCCTCGGGGCCAACGGCACGAGCCGCATAGACAACATACGGCAGATAGACCGCGGCTATGAGGACATAGAGCTGCGGCTCAACAGTCTCGGGGCGCACATAAGGCGCGAGGACTGACCCACGCGTGGGCCACGCGCACTGTCATACAACAACTAAGCACAATGAGATACGAAGAAGTCTACAAGATAGGCAAGATAGGCAAGCCGCACGGCATAAAGGGGGAGGTGACGCTCTTCTTCAGCGACGACGTGTTCGACCGCACCGACTCCGACTACGTGGTGCTGTGCATCGACGGCATACTGGTGCCCTTCTTCATGGAGGAGTACCGCTTCCACGGCAGTGAGACGGCGCTGGTGAAGTTCTGCGACATAGACTCGCAGGAGGCGGCGCGTGAGCTTACGGGCTGCGACGTGTACTTCCCGCGCAGTTTGGCCGACGAGGCCGGTGGCGACATGTCGCTGGCGCAGATAGTGGGCTACACCATAGTGGACGTGCAGGGCGGCAGCCACGTGGGCACCATAGAGTCGGTGGACGACTCCACCGCCAACCTGCTCTTCGCCGTGGCCACGCCCGACGGACGCGAGCTGCTGCTGCCGGCCCACGCCGAGCTGGTGGAGTATGTAGACACCGAGCGGCAGGAGGTGGGCATGCACCTGCCCGAGGGCATCACCGACCTTTAGCATGCCGCCACTCAAAACATTCAGTCACATGAAGAAGCAGATATGTATATTAGGCTCCACCGGGTCGATAGGCACACAGGCCCTCGACGTGATAAGCCAGCACCCCGACCTGTATGAGGCGTACTGCCTCACCGCCAACAACCGCGTGGAGGAGCTCGCCGCACAGGCACGCAAGTTCCGCCCCGCCGCCGTGGTCATAGCCAACGACGCTCACTACGCCCGGCTGAGGGAGCTGCTCGCCGACATGCCCGACATAAAGGTGTATGCCGGTGCCGACGCGCTGTGCCAGATAGTGGAGGCAGGCCCCATAGACATGGTGCTCACCGCCATGGTGGGATTTGCCGGACTGGCCCCCACGCTCCACGCCATCAAGGCCCACAAGAAGATATGCCTTGCCAACAAGGAGACGCTCGTGGTGGCCGGTGAGCTGGTGTGCCGCCTCGCCGCCGAGAACCACGCGCCCATACTGCCCGTAGACAGCGAGCACTCGGCCATATTCCAGAGCATAGTGGGCGAGGGCGACAACCCCATAGAGAAGATACTGCTCACGGCATCGGGCGGCCCGTTCCGCACGTTCACGCCCGAGCAGATGCGCACCGTCACCGCCGCTGACGCGCTGAAGCACCCCACGTGGGACATGGGCGCGAAAATCACCATCGACTCGGCCACCATGATGAACAAGGGCTTCGAGGTGATAGAGGCCAAGTGGCTGTTCGGCGTGCCCGCCGACAAGATACAGGTGCTCGTGCATCCGCAGAGCATAGTACACAGCGCGGTGCAGTTCTGCGACGGTGCCGTGAAGGCGCAGCTCGGCGTGCCCGACATGCGCCTCCCCATACAGTACGCCTTCTCTTTCCCCGACCGTCTGCCGCTCCAGGGGCCGCGTCTCGACCTGTTCCGCCAGCCGCTGGAGTTCTTCGAGCCCGACCTCGGCAAGTTCCGCTGTCTGGCCCTGGCCTTCGAGGCCATAAGGCAGGGTGGCAACATGCCGTGCATCGTCAACGCGGCCAACGAGATTGTGAACGAGGGATTCCGCCGTGGGCAGTGCTCTTTCCCCGGCATGGGCGAGATAATAGAGCATACCATGGCCCGCGCCACGTTCTCGCCGTCGCCCGACTACGACACGTACATAGCCTCGGACAAGGAGGCACGGCGCATAGCCGCAGAGCTCATGGCCGGCCGTTGAGCCACGCCGTAGTGGCGCATCACGCGCATACATAGTATAATATATAACGACAACTAACAAGCGACAGCAACATACACACCGTAACAAATGGAAATAGTACTGATAAAAGCACTGCAGTTCGTACTGGCGATATCACTCCTCATCCTGCTCCATGAGGGCGGACACTTCTTCTTCTCCAAGCTCTTCGGAGTGCGCGTGGAGAAGTTCTACCTCTTCTTCGACCCCTGGTTCCACCTGTTCGAGTTCAAGCCCAAGCACAGCGACACCACCTACGGCATAGGATGGCTCCCTCTTGGCGGCTACTGCAAGATAGCCGGCATGATAGACGAGTCGCTCGACACCGAACAGATGAAGAAGCCCGCCGAGAAGTGGGAGTTCCGCTCCAAGCCGGCATGGCAGCGGCTGCTCATCATGATAGGCGGAGTGCTCGTCAACTTCCTGCTCGCGCTGTTCATATACTCCATGTGCCTGTTCTACTGGGGTGAGGACTACCTCTCGCCCAAGAACATGACTCACGGCATGAAGTTCAATACCGAGGCCAAGGCCCTGGGCTTCCGCGATGGCGATATACTCGTAGGCACGGAGCAGGGCGACTTCAAGAAGTTCGACGCCGACCTCTACCGCGACCTCTCCGAGGCCCGTGAGGCCCGCGTGATACGCGGCGGCAAGCCCGTGACGGTGGCCCTCCCCGGCGACCTCAATCTGCTGGATATGATAAAGCACGTGCCGCGCTTCGTGGAGCCGCTCACCATAGCCGATGTAGACTCGGTGGTGCCCGGCAGCATAGCGCAGCGCATAGGGCTCATGCCCGGCGACCGCATAACGGCTGTCGATGGCCGTGCCATAGGCTCGTACAATGAGTTCACCTACGAGCTGGGCCGCCACCAGGACATGCTCGAGGCCGCAGCCTCGCACGACGACAGCATAGCCGCACGCCGCGTGGCCATAAGCTACGTGCGCAAAGTGGGCGGACAGCCCGTGACGCATGCCGCCACGGCCATGCTCGGCGACGACCTGAAGTTCGGGTTCACCGTGAGCATGTTCAGCGACAAGGACCAGTTCACGCACGTGAGCTACGGCTTCCTTGAGAGTTTCCCTGCCGGCGTGCGCTACGGCTGCAAGGTGCTCTCGGGCTACGTGAGCGACATGCGCTACGTGTTCTCGGCCGAGGGAGCCAAGTCGCTGGGCGGCTTCGCGTCGATAGGCAACATGTTCCCCTCGGTGTGGGACTGGCACACGTTCTGGCTCATGACCGCGTTCCTGAGCATAATACTCGCTTTCATGAACATCATACCCATACCCGCGCTCGACGGTGGACACGTGCTCTTCCTGCTCTACGAGATGATAACGCGCCGCACCCCGAGTGAGAACTTCATGATACGGGCCGAGTATGCCGGCATAGCCATTCTCATGCTGCTCATGGTGGTGGCCAACTTCAATGACGTGCTGCGCCTGTTGGGATACATGAACTGACACGCCGCGCTATGGATGATGCCCTGTCCGCTCTCATACGCAGTGCCAACGAGGTGGTGAGCCTGTTCGTGGCACCAGGCATGGTGCTGGCTCTCGGACTGTGCTTCTTCTTCGTGGCCATACCGCAGTGCCGCGCACTGCGCGGCTATACGAGGTCACGCTCACTCATGGGCGTGGCCTTCTTGCTTTATGGCGCGGCACTGATAGCCGAGCATGTGTCGGCAGTGGGCGTCGGCGTCGGCGGCCCGTTGGCACGCGTCATCATCATAGGCATATCGGCATCGCAGGCGTTCCTGTTCACCTCCACGCTCGTCACGCTCGTGGATGTGGAGGCATTCTCCGTGCGCCGCATGGCGGTGGAGGGCATGGCCCTGCTCGCTGTCATGGCCGCAGTGGTGGCCGTGGCTGCCGAGGGCGGACGGTATGCCTGGGCCGCGCTGTACGTGTCGGTGGGCGGCTATGTGGTGCTGCTCGCGTACTATGTGGCAGTGTTCCGCCGCTGCTATGCTGTGTACCGTAGGCGTATGGACGACTATTACTCCAGCGACGAGTACCGCTGGCTGCTGTGGGTGGAGCGGTCGTTCTACTGGTCGTTGGGCATTGGCCTGCTCGCGCTGCTGTACTCGTTTGTGCCGTCGGCCGCCACGTCGCTGCTGTTCATGTCGGTGGCCGTGGCCTACTATGTGTTCTTCGGCATAAGGTTCATCAACTACGCCTTCACGTTCAAGCATTACGAGGATGCCATATCGTGCGGCGATGCGGCTCCGTCGGACAGCCCGGCGCCGCCACAGGCACCGCAACAGTCGCCCACAACCGATGACGAGCAGCTCATGGCGGCCATAGAGCGGCTCATGCACGACGAGAGGCTGTACCGTCGGCAGGGCCTCACCGTGGCAGTGGTGGCCGCACGGCTCGGCCGCAACCACCGCGTGGTGTCGGAGGTCATATCGCGCTGCGGCGGCACCAACTTCAAGACGTATGTCAACGCCTTCCGTGTGGAGGAGGCCGTGGCCCTCATGGCCAGCGGATGGCTGCACGACCACACCGTAGACGCGCTGGCCGAGGAGTGCGGCTTCGCCAGTCGCGTGAGCTTCTACCGCGTGTTCAAGCGCATGAAAGGCGTGGCACCTACTGACTATATGGTTACATAAAGCGCGAAATGTAACCTCACGAAACGTACATATACTCATAATCAGGATATTATAGGTTAAATTTGCAAGGCACGTTTCACTTCACCTTATGCGGCGGCAAGCAGCATCCCACAGTCGGGACGGGGCTCACACCCAGTGCTTGCGTCAGGCTCTTCTTTTATGAGTACTACCATCCCACACTCGACGACTGGGAGTGTGCGTCTGATGAGGCTACCGTGGTGCTGCGCCATCACGACCCCGCGGCCTATCCCGACATAACGCTCACCGCTCCCATAGAGCCGGGCGGCAGGGTGACGGTGGATATCCCGTTCAACGACAAGACCTTCCTGCGCAAGCGTTACCAGAACGATGACCACAGCGCACAGCCTACCTGCACGGCGTTCATCACCGTGCCTATGCGCAACAAGAACGACGGTGAGCTGCATACCTACACCTGTGAGTATGAGGTGTACCACGACCTGACCAATGCCGAGTTCGCGTCAAATCTCAATGATGACGGAGTGGTGGTGGTAGACGACAGCGGCAATGGGCACGTGAGGGTGACATTTGCCAAGCTCGACCGTGAGGAGGGATTCGAACTTGAGCTTGGCCATCTGTACGATGACCCGATAATAGGCCGCGAATGGCTGCGTCGTAAGTTCGCCCCGGGCGAGATAGGCATGTTTGAGGGCGAGAAGGTGGTAGACGGCAACATAGCATTGCGCATGATGCCCGACCGTAGGTATGTGGAGGCCACCGTAGACTTCGACTTCGTTATGGAGCCGCAGTATGTCAATGCCATATATGCGCGTGCGCAGAACGTCTACAGCCGTAGGTCGCGCGAGAACTTCTACGGCTTCAACGGGGTGGAGCAGTACTTCTATAAGGGCGAGCAGTACGTGGGATGGGACTTCTCCGGCCTGTCGCCTCACTACGGTATAGGTGCGTGTGGCAGCGGAGGCTATGCCGCTCTTACCGATGATGCGTGGGCAGGAAGCAACGACAAGGTTTACCAGACGTTCCTCAGCACTCCCACATACGCCAACTACGGCAAGCTCATACAGAGCCAGTACGTCACTTTCGACCTCTATCCTCCCAAACCGTGGGGCGACCTGAGGGTGGTGCTCGACCATGCCGACACCGTGAAGGTGGTGAAGGGCGACGGCAAGTACTGCGCGTTCTCCGTGGGATTCCCGCTTGATGACCAGCGGCATACCGTCACGTTCTGCTGGCCTGACGTGGGACTTGAAAAGTCGTTCGACTACACCGCCTATGGCAAGGATCTGGCCGACCGCTACTATTTCAATGCACGTGTTAACGGACGGCACTTCTATGTGAGTGAGTTCGAACTCAATTACGTCACATCTGAGGGCAACCGCAAGACCGCAGTGGTGAAGGGTGAGAGGATATCTGCTGGCAGATACGGCTTCTTCCTCACCGAGACGGAGACCATAGACACGCTGTCTGTCACCGACCATGTGGCCGAGGGTGAGGAGCATGCCGTGATAACTCCCACCATGGTGTATGCTCCGTTCAAGTTGTTGACGGCACTGTCGAAGCCTGTATTGCTCGACAATGTGATGACTACGGACTTCAGCAAGAACAATGATGTGGTGCTCAACACCCTTGACGAGATGGGGCTGCGCTTCGTGGATGCCACGACAGGCGAGCCCGTCACGCAGGGTGTCACGGTGAGCGGGTTCTATGAGGGATTCGATTATATCAGTGCCGACAAGTACACCGAGTTTGCCGACGACGGTGCCATACACACTCCGCTGTATAACAGTTTCGAGATATGCGCCGATGGCTACACTCCACGGCTGCTGCGTTATGTGAGGTTCAACAACAGAAACATAGTGATAGACGGGCAGAAGTCGTTTATGAGCGACGGCAAGATAGTGTGTACCGTGGCCTTGCGGCCCGACACTGGCGACGGCTTCGTGGATATACTCGATGTGGCTACTAATGAGATTGCGCCTGAGGGTACCCGTGAGTGGCCCAACCACCGCCCGTATATGGGCACCGACATGCTCGTGCCGTACGACGGTTCGCTCAAGCCTGGGCGTAAGATAAAGGTGCTTGTGGGCACCGATAACCCACCAGACAACATATATATCACGTCGTCTGCCGCCACCAACGGCAAGAAGATACAGCTCGTGTGGCAGAAACCGTGGCTGTTCGACAACGAAGTGGTGGGGCCGTCGAACCTGTCGCAGCGGTATTTCGAGTATGTAGGCGAGATGCGCGACTTCCTGTATTCGGAGGTGGAGGGCGACACACGGCTCACTACTGACGACAACCGCAGCATGGCATTCCTTAGGATGAAGAACATAGACAAGGATCCCATGGCGCTCATCAAGGACATGAGCATAGAGCCTAAACTGCCTACCACACAGGTGGGTAAGGCTTCGAAGGGTGTGAGACTGGGCAAGATGCAGAAGCAGTTTGACAACTTCGATCTGCAGCTGCCGTCCACCCTGCCGTTCACCATAGTGTTGAAGAAGGAGAACGGCGACTACTTCTTCCGCGCTCTCTATTCCAAGAACTTCCTGCCTGGCGGCCGTGTCATGGATGTCATGGACAAGACCGACCTCATAGGCGACATAGACAGGTACTTCTATGAGTGCCAGCAGATGACGCGCAGCGGCAACCGCCGCAGGGAGTACGACCCCGATGACCGTCTGCTTGCGTTCCCAACTGCATTCGCGGGAATACGCGCTTGGGCCGAGGGACGGCTCGTCTACGACTACGATACAGACTGTTACAGCTTCGCGCTCGGCGGACTTGGCATCAAGGCTGAGGCTTCAGGCTACGCGGCGGCGAAGATTCCGCTGGGCTTCGGTTCCTTCGGCACGTCGGTGCAGGGCGAGGTCAGCGCCACGGTAGAGCTCACGCGTCCCGACGATGATGACCTGAAGAGGGCCACGACACCCCTGCCCATGGACATCACCCTTGACTTCCTCACGCAGCTCAAGGTGTCGGCATACGCTGAGTTGGGCATAGACCTGTGGGTGGCATCGGCCAAGGCTGGCATCCGTGGCAGCGGATGGGGCTCGTTTGAGAGCCGCATGACCACCAAACCGTATCTCGGTGGCGAGACGGAAGGGGGCGTTAAGCTGGAGCTGGGAGCCAGTCTGGAGGCTTACGCCAAGGCCAAGTTCCTGTTCTGGAGCAAGACATGGAGCTCTACTCTGCTCAAGGTCAACGGCACATGGTATGCGCCCAACGACGACAGCAATCCACTGAAACGCGAGGACAACGGCGATGCTCTCGGCCGCCGCGTGCGCCTTCGCTCGGCCATATACAAGCCGCTGCGCCTGTCGTCGATACCCGATGGCGCACATTTGCTGCTCTCTGACATAGATGCCTTTGCCCAACCAGTGTATCTCTTCGGCGGAACGGACATGGCTTACATCCGTCCTGCGGCATCGTCTGACGGACTGTCGGGCATACAGATGCAGTCGGGTACGGAGTTCCCTGCCATGGACGGCTACAATGTGTTCGACATAGCCGCGGCATCACGGCCCGTTGGCGGCGCGAAACGGGGCATAGTGGCCTACACTGCCAACAGCTCACGCTCCGACAGCACACCCGAACAGGTGGCCAATGATACGAGAGTGTACGTCAGCACGGGCGACGGCTCGGCATGGACTGCACCGTATGGGCTTGGCGAATACTTCACTGCCAACATGATGCCCACCGCTACGGTGTCGCCGACGGGCAAGTATGCCGTGGTGTGGAAGGCCGGACGGTTCGTCCCCGATGGCGGAGGCGACGACCCAACGGCAGGACATATCGACGGCAATCTGCTCTTCTCATACAGCGATGGCTCTGGATGGAGCGACAATGTGCAGACTATGATGACCATCAACGGCCGGCGACAGCTCGCCGACTACTCCATGGCCATGGCCGATGACGTGCCTATGGTGGTGGGTACGGTGATAGACTCGCTCGCCGACGGCACCATGCGCTCACGCCTCACGGCCCTGACACTCAGCGATGAGCGTCTGCCTCTGGAGATGCCTTCCGACATCGTGGGTACTCAACCGCAGGTGGTGGCTCTCGGCAGCGGCTATTATGTGGGCGTGCTCACTGCCGCCTCCAACGGCCAGGCCGACGTGAGGCTGATGAAACTCTCCGCAAAGGGCGCGTTCACCGATATGGGAATGCTTGGGCTTGACAACCGTGGAGTGGTAGACTTCAAGCTCATAGCCCCAGAGTCGGCATCCGGTCTTGACGGCATGGCGGTGGTGTGGAAGGAGGCCAAACGTGAGTACACAGACTATGCCAACGACGTGTTCACGATGAAAACGGCCGTGTATGGCGCACGCATATCGCAGAGCGATGACGGCAAGGTGTACATATCCTGTCCGCAGAAGTTGCTGAGTCAGGACGACAACCTCGTGATCACTTACTACGATGCGGTGTTCAGCGGCAACAAACTCACGGCGGCCATAACCGTGGCCGATGATGATACGGAGGGTGCCAACGTGCTGACGAGCGAGGTGACGTTTGACAACTCGCTGAAGTGTGAGTATGCAGGACTGGCCGCCAACGTGGAGGAAGGCAAGGATATAAGCGTGGGCTTCGTGGTGATGAATGAGGGCTACGAGGCTATAGACTATGTAGACATAGACATCAACGGTAAGGTCACCACGGCACGTGTCGGCTTGATGCCCGGCCACAGTACCGAGGTCACGGCCACGGCTCCTGCCGACACCGACCTCGACCAGCCGCTCACGTTCGACATCACGCCTTACTTCTCGTCATCGCCTATGGCCGTGCGCTCCTTGGCACAGGCCCGCGAGCGTGCCGCTGGCATGCCTGGCGTGGCACGCCGCATGGCAAAGACGCGCAGCGGCATGGGACAACTGAAGGTCAATGTGGTGGACGTGGCCGTGCGCACGCTGTCTGCCGCTAAGGCTTCTGACGGCGGATGCACCGTGGTGGCGGCCGTAGACAACCTCTCGCCCATGGCGTTTGCCGCCGACTGGCAGGTGAAGGTGGGGCTCTACCGCGATGCCGCTGGCACGCAACTCTTCTCCGACGGCTGCGTGACCACGCTTCCTGCGTCGGCCCTGCACGATGACAGCGGCAACAACACGGCCACGGCCGTGCTGCATGTGAAGGGACTTGATGCCACCACTACGCTGTATCTCGTGGCCCATACCATTGATTCCGAGGGCCGCGTGCTTACCGACCAGACGCTGACTGACAACATGTCGCCTGTATCGGTGTACGTGTCTGATGCCGCCACGGCCATAGACAAGCCCACGACAGCGGCCCGGCCTAAGTTCACGGTGCGTGACACCGCCACTGGCATAGAGGTGAGCGGAGTGTCTGAGGGCGACAACATACGCGTCTACACAGCATCGGGGTAACTCGTAGGATGGGCCGTGGCCAAGGGCTCCAGTTGCCATCTGCCACTGACAGGACACGGCGTGTACGTCGTGACCAATGGCGTACAGAGCGAGAGTATAAGGCATTAAAATGAATTAATGGTATATACATGGCGAGTGATTAGCATATACATGACGAGTGATTAGCATATACATGACGAGCGTTTAGTATATACATGACGAGTGTATAATATATACATGACGAACGTTTAGCATATACATGGCAGACGCTTAGTGCATAAGTGTGCTGCAAGTCATGGCCAATACAAGGGAAAGGGTGTCAGCGGTTGTCATAGGCCGTTGCCGCCCTTCTTTATTGTCTGCCATGCATCGTTCTGTTAACGTATATTGACTGTCATGGCAAAATGTAGCCGATGACGGCCGCTATTTGATAAATTATTACTAACTTTGGCCCATAAATAATAAATTGTACTATTATGGATGACGCAATAAAGCAGATAGGACAGCGGCTGAAAGGTCTGCGCGAGGTGCTTGACATACCAGCCGAGGAGGTAGCGGAGCTCTGTGGAGTGACGCTCGAGCACTATCATCGGATAGAGGCCGGCGAGGCCGACCCGTCGGTATACCGCCTGTCGAGGATTTCCAAACGCTACGGCATATCGCTCGATGTGCTGCTCTTCGGTGAGGAACCGCGCATGAAGGGCTATTTCCTCACGCGCAAGGGACAGGGACTGAGCGTGGAGCGCAGGGCCGACTACAAGTACCAGAGCCTGGCCAGCGGCTTCCGTGGCCGCGACGTAGACCCGTTTCTCGTGACGGTAGACCCGCTGCCAGGCGATGCCAACCATAACAAGAACGCCCATGAGGGCCAGGAGTTCGACTTCGTACTGGAGGGAGAGCTGGAGATAACCATCGGAGATAAGGTGATGACGCTGCACGAGTGCGACAGCATATATTTCGATGCGTCGCAGCAGCACTGCATGAGGGCCGTGGGAGGCAAGCAGGTGAAATTTGTGTGTATTGTTATTTGATAATATATGATAGAAAGATTCCTCAAGCAGACGAGCTTCACCTCCGAGGAGGACTACGCCAAGCATCTGCAATTCATTATACCAGAGAACTTCAATTTCGCCTACGACGTGATGGACGTGTGGGCTGAGGAGCAGCCCGACAAGGTGGCCCTGATATGGACTGACGACGAGGGAGCGGAGAAGATATTTACCTTCGCCGACCTCAAGCGGCTCAGCGACAAGACCGCCGCCTACTTCGCATCGCTCGGCATAGGCCACGGCGACATGGTGATGATAATACTCAAGCGGCGCTACGAGTGGTGGCTCACCATGCTCGCGCTGCACAAGCTCGGGGCCATAGCCATCCCTGCCACGCACATGCTCACCCGCCACGACATCATATACCGCAACAACCGCGCCAGCGTCAAGGCCATAGTGTGCGTCGGTGAGGAGTATGTGCTCACGCAGGTGAGCGAGGCCATGGCCGAGAGTCCCACCGTAAGGACGCTCATAAGCGTGGGGCCGCTGGTGCCCGAGGGCTTCCACGACTGGCATGGCGAGTGGAACGACGCGCCGCAGTTCGTGCGTCCGTCGCATGTCAACACCAATGAGGACACCATGCTCATGTACTTCACCAGCGGCACGAGCGGTGAGCCCAAGATGGTGGCGCACGACTTCCTCTACGCCATGGGCCATCTCACCACCGGCGTGTTCTGGCACAACCTGCGTGAGGACAGCATACACCTCACCGTGGCGGACACGGGGTGGGGCAAGGCCGTATGGGGCAAACTCTACGGACAGTGGTTTGCCGGGGCTGCGGTGTTCGTGTTCGACCACGAAAAGTTCACCGCCGACAAGATACTGCGCAAGATAGAGCAGTACCGCATCACCTCCTTCTGTGCTCCTCCCACCGTCTACCGCTTCATGATACGCGAGGACTTCAGCCGCTACGACCTCTCGTCGCTGCGCTACTGCTGCACGGCTGGCGAGGCCCTCAACGCCGCCGTGTACGACAAGTTCTACCAACTCACGGGCATAAAGCTCATGGAGGGATTCGGACAGACGGAGACTTGCATGACTCTCGGCACCATGCCTTGGATGACTCCCAAGCCGGGTTCTATGGGCAAACCCAACGCCCAGTACCACATAGACCTCCTGAAGCCCGACGGAACGCCATGCGAGGACGGTGAGAAAGGGCAGATAGTGGTGCGCGTGGGCGACACCAAGCCGCTCGGACTCTTCAAGGGCTACTACCGCGATGAGGCTCTCACGCGCCAGGCATGGCACGACGGCATATACTACACCGGCGACATGGCGTGGCGCGACGAGGACGGCTACTACTGGTTCGTGGGCCGCATAGACGACGTGATAAAGAGCAGCGGCTACCGCATAGGGCCGTTTGAGGTGGAGAGTGCGCTCATGACGCACCCCGCCGTGGTGGAGTGTGCCATCACGGGTGTGCCCGACGATATACGCGGCATGGTGGTGAAGGCCACCGTGGTGCTTGCCAGGGAGTGGCGCGACAGGGCCGGCGACGACCTCGTGAAGGAGCTGCAGAACCACGTGAAGCACGAGACGGCACCCTACAAGTATCCGCGCATCATAGAGTTCGTGGACGAGCTGCCCAAGACCATCAGCGGCAAGATACGCCGTGTGGAGATACGTCAGAAGGACAGCAAGTGACAACCCCGTGGCCCTCCGTGCCGCCACGGCACGCCTGTGGGTCACGCATACCCATACAGCATGAAGAGAATAGTGATAAAGATAGGCAGCAACGTGCTCACGCGCGACGACGGACGGCTCGACGTGCGGCGCATGGCGGCCCTCGTAGACCAGGTGGCATGGCTGCGGTCGCAGCACTATGAGGTGCTGCTCGTGTCGAGCGGCTCCATAGCCAGCGGCCGTGGGGAGGTGAGGGCGAGCCGCAAGCTCGACAGCGTGGAGCAGCGCCAGCTCTTCTCCGCCATCGGTCAGGTGAAGCTCATAAGCCTGTACTACAGCCTGTTCCGCGAGTACGGACTGCACATAGGGCAGGTGCTCACCATGAAGGAGAACTTCTCCTCGCGGCGTGAGTACCTCAACCAGCGGTCGTGCATGGGCGTGATGCTCGACAACGGCATCATACCCGTCATCAACGAGAACGACACGGTGAGCGTCACCGAGCTGATGTTCACCGACAACGATGAGCTGTCGGGCCTCATAGCCACCATGATGGGGGCGCAGCAGCTCATCATACTCAGCAACATCGACGGCATATACGACGGCAGTCCGGCCGATCCCGGCTCGAACGTCATAGCCCGTGTGGAGCCTGGACGCGACCTCAGCGAGTACATACAGCACGAGAAGAGCGGATTCGGGCGCGGCGGTATGATAACGAAGTGCGGCATAGCACGCAAGGTGGCGGAGGAAGGCATAGAGGTGATCATAGCCAACGGCAAGCGCGACGACATCCTGCGCGACCTCATCCTGCACCCGTCGGCCACACCGCACACCACGTTCGTGCCCAGCAGTCAGGCCGCATCGGGCGTGAAGAAGTGGATAGCTCACAGCGAGAGTTTCGCCAAGGGCGTGGTGAGAGTCAACGCCCGTGCCGCCGAGGCACTCACGGGCGATGACGCCGTCAGTCTGCTCATGGTGGGCGTGACGGCCGTGGAGGGCGACTTCGAGGAGGGCGACATCATCAATATCGTGGCTCCCGACGGCCGCAGGATAGGCGTGGGGCGCAGTGCCTACGGCAGTGCCGAGGCCACGGCGCTCATCGGCCGCCACGATGTGAGGCCGATAGTACACTACGACTACCTCTGCACCGAGGGCTCCTGACATACACATACACCGCGCGGCACGGCCGTGCCGCACGACACAACCAATCATCTTACGCATCATGAACAATACCGACATATTCCGTAAGGCGCGGGCTGCCTCGGCTGCCCTCGCCCTTCTTGACGACGAGCGGCGCGACGACGTGCTGCGTGCCGTGGCCGATGCCATAGAGGCCGGCACCCCACGGCTGCTTGAGGCCAACGCCCTCGACCTGCAGCGCATGCCTGCCGACAATCCGCTCTACGACCGATTGCAGCTCACCGCCGCGCGTCTCGCCGCCATAGCCTCCGACATGCGCCACGTGGCCACGCTCCCGTCGCCGCTCGGACGCGTGCTCGCCGACCGCACGCTGCCCAACGGTCTGCACCTGCGCAAGCAGAGTGTGCCGTTCGGGGTGATAGGCGTGGTGTATGAGGCGCGTCCCAACGTCACCTTCGACGTGTTCGCGCTGTGCTTCAAGAGCGGCAACGCCTGTGTGCTGAAAGGCGGCCGTGACGCTGACGAGAGCAACCGTGCGGCCGTGGCCATGATACACGACGCGCTGCGCCGACAGGGCATCGACCCGTCGGTGGTGCAGCTCCTGCCCGCCACGCATGAGGCCACCGCCGACATGCTCGGTGCCGTGGGTTACATAGACCTGTGCATACCGCGCGGCGGCAAGCGTCTCATAGAGTTCGTGCGCGACAATGCCCGCGTGCCGGTCATAGAGACAGGGGCCGGCGTGGTGCATGCCTACTTCGACAAGGACGGCGACACCGCCATGGGCGTACGCATCATCTGCAACGCCAAGACTCGCCGCGTGAGCGTGTGCAACGCCCTCGACTGCCTGCTCATACACAGCAGCCGCCTCGCCGACCTGCCCGCGCTCATCGCCCCTATGGAGCCGAAGCACGTGGAGGTGCTGGCCGACAGCCGTGCGGCGGAGGCTCTCAGCGGCTACCCGTATGTCACGGCCATAGACGAGGGCCGTGCCGACGAGGTGTACAGCACGGAGTTCATGGACTACCGTATGGCCGTGCGCACCGTTGACTCTCTTGACGAGGCACTCGCCCATATCGCCCGCTACGGGTCGGGGCACAGCGAGTGCATCATCACGGCATGTGCCGCCACGGCACGCGAGTTTCAGCAGCGTGCCGACGCGGCGTGCGTGTACTGGAACGCGCCCACGAGCTTCACCGACGGTGCTCAGTTCGGCCTTGGCGCGGAGATAGGCATCAGCACGCAGAAACTCGGGCCTCGCGGACCGATGGGTCTGGAGGAGATAACCACCTACAAGTGGCTCATCGACGGCGACGGACAGGTGAGGGAGTAATGACCAAATGTCAAATAAAACTACTATTATATGAACACATTTTTCAATGTAAGCGACCTCGGCGACCTCAATAAGGCTCTCGCCGAGGCACAGGAAGTGAAGCGCGACCGCTTTGGGTTCCAGCATCTGGGTAAGAACAAGACCCTGCTCATGATATTCTTCAACAACAGTCTGCGCACGCGCCTATCCACACAGAAGGCAGCCATGAACCTCGGCATGAACGTCATAGTGCTCGACGTGAACGCCGGTGCATGGAAGCTCGAGACGGAGCGTGGCGTAGTCATGGACGGCGACAAGTCGGAGCACCTGCTTGAGGCCATTCCCGTGATGGGCAGCTACTGCGACTTGATAGGCATACGCTCGTTCGCCGGCCTCACAGACCGCGACTACGACTATGCCGAGACCATCGTCAACCAGTTCGTGAAGTACAGCGGCCGCCCTGTGTTTGCCATGGAGACGGCCACCGTACACCCCCTTCAGGCCTTCGCCGACCTCATAACCATAGAGGAGCACAAGGCCACGGTGCGTCCCAAGGTGGTGCTGTCGTGGGCACCGCACTGCCGCGCCCTGCCACAGGCCGTGCCCAACTCGTTTGCCGAGTGGATGAACGCCGCCGACGTAGACTTCGTGGTGACGCATCCGCACGGCTATGAGCTTGACCCGAAGTTCGTTGGCAGCGCACGCGTGGAGTACGACCAGATGAAAGCTCTGGAGGGTGCCGACTTCGTGTATGCCAAGAACTGGAGCTGCCCCGGCGTGACCAATGCCGCCGACTACGGCAAGATACTCTCCAAGGACATGTCGTGGACCATAGACGACCGCCACATGGCCGTGACCAACAACGGCAAGTTCATGCACTGTCTGCCCGTCCGCCGCGGGCTCATCGTGACGGATGATGTCATAGAGAGCGCCAACTCGCTCGTCATACCCGAGGCCGCCAACCGCGAGATATCCGCCGAGGTGGTCATCAAGCGCATGCTTGAG
>JALFIM010000028.1 GCA_022775985.1 Prevotella sp. | reverse complement strand
GCATATAACTTTTTATCTCCTCATTGTTCAAATCATAGTCTTGGCATTTCTGAAATAGCTTCCATGCCTTAAATAGTTTGGAATATATCCTATGAAAGTTTGCAGGAGTATAGTTCTTTCGTACAAATTTAGAACCTGCATATTCTTGTTCTGTGAGAAACTGCGTATTATAAGAGTTTAGCCCTGCAATCATAATAAGGTCATAAATGCTGTATGACGGATTGTTGACAACAGCAACTAAGAAATCATTTTCTTTCGTCTTAATCGGTGTGCCTGTTTGCTGATTACCATCCCAAGCTCTTGTGTGGTCTTGGTAAGTTGGTATCTGATTGGTTTCTTGTTTTGCAACATTATGGCTCTTTTTGTCAGTAGGTTCACATGATTTTAATCCAAAGCGTAAAAACAAGACAAACAGGATGCCAGTTCCAATGAGCGTTAGGTTTCCTACAATACTATCTTTATGTTTGCTCCAATATTCCTTAGCTCCATAATAAAGGAATATCCCAACGATACCAATAAAGATTAAAATTGGTAGTATATCCAATATGCTTGATTTGTGGTCTGTAAAGTCAGAGTATCGTCCTCTATTGGAAAAGTCAGCAAACATAGACATAGAAGATGATAATGCAAGTGCCAATATGATAAGAAGTTTCTTCATAATCTCCCTTATTATGTATACGTCTGCCCAACCTCTGCCCATCGGGGCTTTCGGTATAAGTATAGACATCGCAAAGATAAGGCTTTTGTATGACAATGTATCATATTCAATGAAAAATTTATTGGAATGAAGCAAAATTCTTCAATCGCACATTAAAACAAGACACGATATAACATCTTATGGAATGAGGGGGAGTTTCAGAGAATATCACAACGTAAACATCCATGACTCAAACAGTTTGTTTACGCAGAAACAAAATATAACAGCGGCCTACGCCGAAGCGTAAGTCGGTGTTATAGAGGCGTGGACCAGCCTGGGCTTGAACCGGGGACCTCCAGATTATGAGTCTGTTGCTCTAACCAACTGAGCTACAAGTCCGACTTAACCGCTTGGGATAAGTTTGCGACTGCAAAGGTAAGAATATTTGGGTGAATACGCAAATTTTTCTTGATAAAATTTGATGTTCTTATTTTCGTGATTGCTGCGCGTTGGTGTATCGTGCTGATAGACAGTGTGTTGCAAAACGGGTTATTTTGCGTTCTAAAATGGGCCGAATCGTGTTGCGAAATGGGCCGTTTCGCGCGGTGAAATGGGCCGTTTCGCAAAAGGGTGTGGATTCGGTGGTGAGGCTTTGTGGTTGTGGCGGCATCGTAATGGTATAATTGTATGTGTTTGACAAGGAGAGGGAGAGTGCGTGACGAGGGGTGGGAGAGTGCGTGGCGAGGGGTGGGAGACTGTGTGACGAGGGGTGAGAGGGTGTGTGACGAGGGGCGGAAGAGTGCGTGACAAGTGGTGAGATGTGTGCGGTGTGAAGTAGAGGGGGCGCGTGGCATGGGGCGAGGGTGTGCGCTGCAAGCAGCGGGTGGCGTGTGCAGTGGGGAGTGGGGGAGCGGCAACACATAAAATATTATAAATCTGGGCGGCATAATTTGCATATTAACGCATAGATTTCTAACTTTGCATGCATATTATACCATTCAGGACGGGCAGTACTGGCGTCCTGACCTTTGACAATACATTATGAACAAAGACACACATACTGTCAGGCAACATGCCGGCCTGACGCAGCAGCAGGTGGAGCAGAGCCGCCGCGCTCACGGCTCCAACACCCTCACGCCGCCCAAGCGCACGCCGCTGTGGCGGCTCTATCTCGAGAAGTACAGCGACCCCATAGTGAGCATATTGCTGCTCGCCGCCGCCGTGTCGCTCGCCCTGGCGTTCGTCAACGGCGACTTCATAGAGACCATAGGCATATTCATAGCCATATTCTTCGCCACCACCGTGGGCTTCGTGTTCGAGTGCGACGCCGCGCGTAAGTTCGACATCCTCACCGCACTCGGTGAGGAGTCGCCCGTGAGGGTGGTGCGCGACGGACAGGCCACTGAGGTGGCACGCCACGACATAGTGGTGGGCGACACCATAATAATAGACACCGGCGACGAGATACCTGCCGACGCGCAGCTCGTGGAGGCTACGGGTCTGCAGTGCGACGAGTCGTCGCTCACGGGCGAGCCCGTGGCCTTGAAGCATGTGGTGGATGCTGCGCACCCCTCCGATGCCGACGCCACCTATCCGTCGGACATGGTGCTGCGCTCGGCCATGGTGATGGCCGGGCACGCCGTGGCGGTGGTGACGGCCGTGGGCGACGGCACGGAGATAGGCAAGGTGGCACGCAAGTCGGCGGAGACCACGGCCGTGCGCACTCCGCTGAGCATACAGCTCACCAAGCTGGCCAAGCTCATCAGCAAGGTGGGCACGGCGGTGTCGGTGGCCGCCTTCGTCATATTCCTCGTACACGACATCCTCACCAATCCGCTGTGGCGCACTACTGACTACATGGGCATGGCCGAGGTGGTGCTCAAGTACTTCATGATGGCCGTGACGCTCATAGTGATGGCGGTGCCCGAGGGGCTGCCCATGGCCGTGACGCTGGCCCTGGCGCTCAACATGCGGCGCATGCTCAAGAGCAACAACCTCGTGCGCAAGCTGCATGCCTGTGAGACCATGGGCGCCGTCACGGTGATATGCACCGACAAGACGGGCACGCTGACGCAGAACCGCATGCAGGTCGATGACATGCACGTGACGGCGTGCGCCGACATGCTCGGCACGGCCATAGCCATGAACACCACTGCCGACATCGGCCCTGACGGCACTCCCATAGGCAACCCCACTGACTCGGCGCTGCTGCTCTGGCTCGACGCGCAGGGCCGCGACTACCGCGAGCTGCGCTCCACGGCACGCATCGTGAAGCGCATGCCCTTCTCCACGGAGAAGAAGTACATGGCCACGCTCGTGCGCACGGGCGGCGAGGAGTGGCTCTTCGTGAAGGGTGCCCCTGAATATGTGGTGAACTTCTGCGACATAAGCGATGCCGAGCGCACGCAGGTGGGCGTGCTGCTGCGCTCCTACCAGGCGCGTGCCATGCGCACGCTGGCCCTGGCGTGCCGCAAGACGGGCAGCCTGACCACCGAGCACATGACGCTTCAGGCCATAGTGGCCATCAGCGACCCCATACGTCCCGACGTGCCCGATGCGGTGGAGAGCTGCCGCCAGGCCGGCATAGACGTGAAGATAGTGACCGGCGACACCGCCGCCACGGCCTGTGAGATAGCCCGGCAGATAGGCGTGGCCACTGGCGACGGCAGTGACGGCAGCCAGATTACGGGCCCGCAGTTTGAGCAGCTCTCCGACGAGGAGGCCCTCGCACGCGCCTCCTCTATAAAGGTGATGAGCCGCGCCCGCCCCACCGACAAGCAGAGGCTCGTGAACCTGTTGCAGAAGCGCGGCGAGGTGGTGGCCGTGACGGGCGACGGCACCAACGATGCCCCGGCCCTCAACCACGCCCACGTGGGCCTGTCGCTCGGCTCGGGCACCAGCGTTGCCAAGAACGCCAGCGACATAACGCTCATCGACGACTCCTTCCGCAGCATCGTGAGGGCCGTGATGTGGGGCCGCTCGCTGTACAAGAACATACAGCGGTTCCTCTTCTTCCAGCTCGTGGTGAACGTGGCGGCGCTGCTGCTCGTGCTCGGAGGCTCCGTCATAGGCACCGAGCTGCCGCTCACCGTGACACAGATACTGTGGATAAACCTCATCATGGACACCTTCGCCGCCATGGCCTTGGCATCGCTTCCGCCCACCATGGACGTGATGCGCGACAAGCCACGCGCCGCCACCGACTTCATAATACCACGCGCCATGGGCCGTGCCATACTGGCCACGGGCATACTGCTGTTCGCCGTGATGTTCGTGTTCCTCGTGTACTGCGAGCGCGGCAACGGCGTGGACGTGCATGAGCTCACGCTGTTCTTCACCGTGTTCGTCATGATGCAGTGGTGGAACCTGCTCAACGCCAAGGCCCTCGGCACCCGTCAGTCGGCCTTCCACGGCCTGCGCTCCGACAGGATGCTGCTCATGGTCATGGGCGTGGTGCTCGCGGGGCAGTGGATAATAGTGACGTTCGGTGGCAAGATGTTCCGCACGGTGCCCCTCAGCCTTACGGAGTGGGTGGCCGTGATAGCAGCCACGTCGCCCGTGCTGTGGGTGGGCGAGGCCATAAGAAAACTCAAGAACAAATGACAGAAAACATCATCTTCGACCTCGGCTGCGTGCTCGTGAGTCTCGACGACAAGCGTTGCATGGACGCGTTCGCCGCCATAGGGTGCGGCGAGGTGGTGCCGTACATCGCCAACCACCGCACGGAGGACATATTCTTCGACGTGGAGCTGGGCCGCATCAGCACGCGGCAGTTCTGCGACGAGGTGCGGCGCATGTGCCGCACGCAGTGCCCCGACGACGACATAGTGTGGGCGTGGAACCAGCTCCTCACGGGCATCAGCGACGAGAAGAAGCGGCTGCTCACGCAGCTCGCCGGCGGACACCGCCTGTTCCTCCTCAGCAACACCAACGACATGCACTGGCAGAAGTGCCGCGCCGACTTCTTCAGTTACCACGGCAGCGATGCCTCGCGGCTCTTCGAGCGCATATACCTGTCGTATGACATGCACCTGGCCAAGCCCGACCCCCGCATATACGAGGCCGTGCTCGCCGATGCCGGCATCCGTGCCGCCGACACGCTGTTCATAGACGACGGCCTGGCCAACGTGGAGGCGGCCGCCCGTCTCGGCATAGCCACCCTGCACGAGACCACTGGCCACGACTGGACCACGCGCATACAGCAGTTGCTCTGACCACACGCGGCCACAACATCAACCCTTCAACACCACACCACATTGCAGACCATATACCTCCATCACGACACCCCTCTGCCGCCACCGTGCGCCGCCACCATAGGGTTCTTTGACGGCGTACACCGCGGCCACCAGTATCTCATAGACCGCCTGAGGCAGTCGGCACGCCGCCATGGGCTCGAGTCCATGGTCATCACGTTCGACCGTCATCCGCGTCAGGTGCTGCACGCCGGCTACGTGCCGCAGCTCCTCTCCACGCTCGACATGAAGCTGCGCCGCCTCGAGGCCACGGGCGTTGACCGCGTGGTGGTGCTCGGCTTCGACAGGCAGATGGCATCGCTCTCCGCACGCGACTTCATGGCCGGGGTGCTCAGCCGCCGGCTCAACGTGCGGCTGCTGCTCACGGGCTACGACAACCGCTTCGGGCACGACCGCGCCGAGGGCTTCGACGACTACGTGGAGTACGGACGGCAGACGGGCATCAGCGTGGAGGGCGGCTGCGAGGAGCGCGTCGGCGGCATGCACGTAAGCTCATCGGCCATAAGGCGCATGCTCGCCGAGGGCGACGTCGCCCACGCCAACGAGTGCTTAGGATATGAGTACGCCATCGGCGGCACCGTGGTGCGGGGCTACGGCGAGGGCCACAAGCTCGGGTTCCCCACCGCCAACATAGACCCGCGTACCTGCCACGTCATGCTGCCGGCCAACGGCGTGTATGCCGTATGGGCACGCACGGGCTCCGACAGCGCGTGGCACAAGGCCATGCTCAACATAGGCGTGCGCCCCACTTTCGGCGGACAGCACGTCACCATAGAGACCAACATCTTCGGCCTGAGCGCCGACCTCTACGGCTCACGGCTCACCCTGCGCCTCGTGAGCCGCATACGCGGCGAGCGGAAGTTCGGCTCCGCCGATGAGCTTGGTGCACAGCTTGCCGCCGACCGCGATCTGTGCCTCCGTCTGCTCTGACCGTGTCGCTCTCTCCCCCAAGTCACTGGTTATTGGCATGAATACATGGAGGGGCTTTAATGTAAAGTCAATTCCGTCTACTTACTTACCGTCATCATGAACACAAGACTCAATGCAGCCATAGACGTGCTGCTCTATTTCGCATCGTTTTTCATCATACAGATAGTAGTGCGGGGCGCGGCAGTGCTCGTATGCAAGTCATCGGGAGTGCAACTTCCGCCCACGGCACTGGTAGTGTCGAGCGTGCTGACGTGCCTGATAACCATAGCCCTGTTCGCGTTACTGCGCTGGTCGCCGTCACAGGCCATGCGCATGAGCCGCCGTCGGTGGCCAGTGCTGGTGTGGGCCGCGCTCGCGGCGCTGGGCACCATGGCCCCTATGCAGTTGCTTGTAGATGTGAGTGGCTTCAGGCTGCCGCCCGAGCAAGCCACCATCTTCGCCTCCATCATGAGCAGCCGGTGGGGCTGGCTGGCCATAGCACTGGCCACTCCCATAGCCGAGGAGATGGTATTCCGTGGCGCCATCATGCGCGTGCTGCTCGCCGCGTGTGGTGAGGGGCGGCACTGGTGGGCCATCGTCATCACGGCACTGCTGTTCGGCGTGGCCCACGGCAACATGGCACAGTTTGTCAACGCCTTCCTCGTGGGACTGCTGCTCGGGTGGGTATGTTTCCGCACGTCGAGTCTGCTGCCCGGCATAGTGATGCACTTCACTATCAACATCACGTCATACGCCGCCACGCGTCTGCTGCCTGGCACCGAGGACATGACGCTCACCGAGTTCTTCGGCGGCGACTACCTGCGCCTCGGTCTGCTCATGGTGTGCTCGCTGTGCGTGCTCGTGCCGTCGCTCATACAGCTGTACCAGACCACGGGGCGTGCTCCCTTAGAGGTGCGCCACCGCCACAGGCGCGGCTGACGGTGCTTACGATATGCTGTTTTAATCATTTTTAATACAACAAAAACACGCACGGGTCTCCGCCATCTGTCAATATATTAGTAACTTTGCCCTCAACAGCCACCGCACCGCGCAGCACGTCAAACCACGCGCTCCACGCCATGCCGGCGTGCATGCAGACTCATGACCATGATTCATAAACATAAACATAGGAGATTATAAGATGAAGATGAATTTAAGCTCAACCATCGTATTGAACAAAATCCCTGAACAATTCTACCGTCCGCGCACCGCTGTCGAGAGGTCGGAGATAACGCGCTGCGAGAAAATCACCACCGAGATATTCGCCAAGGTGGACGAGGGCGTGACTCTCATTGCCGACGCCATAGAGAGAGAACTGAAGGTAGCCGATGCCGACGGACGCGAGTGCGTGCTCGCCTTCGGCACGGGCCAGAGCCTCACGCCGCTCTTCGACGAGCTCATACGCCGCCATCAGGAGCATGGACTGAGCTTCAAGAACGCCGTGGTGTTCAACGCCTATGAGTACTTCCCGCTCAATGCGGGCAGCAAGCACAGCAGCATCAACCGCCTGCATGAGCTCCTGCTCGACGCCATAGACATCAATCCCGACAACATCTTCACGCCCGACGGCACCATAGACCAGTCGAGGGTCAACGAGCACTGCCGCGACTATGAGGAGAAGATAAGGCAGCACGGCGGCATAGACATCATAGTGCTGGGCATCGGACGCATTGGCAACATAGCCACCAACGAGCCGGGCAGCACCATCACCTCCACCTCGCGCATCATCCTCACCGACGCTATCTCGCGCGAGGAGATGACCATGAGCTTCGGCTCGCAGGAGCCTGTGCCTCCCTGCTCCATCACGATGGGCGTGCATACCATACTCTCCGCCAAGAAGATATTTCTCACTGCGTGGGGCGATGAGAAGGCCGATATCATACAGAATACCGTGGAAGGCCAGATCACCGACACCATACCGGCATCGTTCCTGCAGACACACAACGACGCTACGGTAGTGGCCGACCTCGCCGCAGCCTCCAAGCTCACGCGTATCGTACACCCATGGCTCGTCACCACGTGCGAGTGGACTGACAAGCTCACCCGTTCTGCCGTGACGTGGCTGTGCCAGCTCACGGGCAAGCCCATCCTCAAGCTCACCAACAAGGACTACAACGACAACGGCCTGAGCGAGCTCCTCGCCCTCTATGGCTCCGGCTACAACGTGAACATAAAGATATTCAACGACCTCCAGCACACCATCACCGGCTGGCCCGGCGGCAAACCCAACGCCGACGACACCTACCGCCCGGAGCGTGCCAAGCCGTTCCCCAAGCGCGTGATAGTGTTCTCGCCACACCCCGACGACGATGTCATATCCATGGGCGGCACCATACGCCGTCTGGTTCAGCAGGGTCACGATGTACACATAGCCTATGAGACGAGCGGCAACATAGCCGTGGGCGACGAGGAGGTGACGCGCTTCATGCACTTCATCAACGGTTTCAACCAGCTCTTCGAGAACAGCGCCGACGAAACCATCAAGAACATGTATAAGGACATAAAGCACTTCCTCGCCAACAAGAAACCGGGCGACTGCGACACGCGCGACATCCTCACCATAAAGGGGCTCATACGCCGCGGCGAGGCACGCACCGCCTGTACGTACAACGGCATACCGCTCGACCATGTACACTTCCTTGACCTGCCGTTCTACGAGTCGGGCAAGATAGAGAAGCTCCCGATGAGCGAGCGCGACGTGAACATCGTGCGCAGCCTGTTGCAGGAGGTGCAGCCCCACCAGATATTCGTGGCTGGCGACCTGGCCGACCCCCACGGCACGCACCGCAAGTGTACCGACGCGGCCCTTGCCGCCATAGACCTTGAGAAGGAGGCCGGCGCCGAGTGGTTGCGCGACTGCCGCGTGTGGATGTACCGTGGCGCATGGGCCGAGTGGGAGATAGAGAATATAGAGATGTGCGTGCCCATGAGTCCTGAGGAGCTCCGTGCCAAGCGCAACAGCATACTCAAGCACTCGTCGCAGATGGAGAGCGCACCGTTCCTCGGCAACGACGAGCGTCTGTTCTGGCAGCGCTCAGAGGACCGCAACCACGACACGGCCAAGCTGTATCACGACCTCGGCCTCGCATGCTACGAGGCAATGGAGGCTTTCGTGGAGTACATACCCTGATGGCCGCAGTCTGGTGGCCTGACAGCCGCATACTGGTGGTCTGACAGCCGCAGCCCTGCGGTCTGATATCCGTACCCCTACGGCGCGGCATCACGGCCACGACCACAGCGCGGCACGTCCAGACAGGATATCAGATACAATGCTCATAATGGGGCTTACAGGACAACGCTTCCTGTAAGCCCCATTTGCGTTATATGGCGCGAGGGGCTCCTGTTTATTATGTGATGGTCTCCTGCGTATCATGCGAGGTGCTTCTGTGTGCTACGCGATGTGCTCCTGCGCGGCACATCACCGCCACGGCACGGCCGCCAAACGGCTGCATACGGCCGATAAGCGCGGAGATATGCGGCTTTGACACGGTATTTGTGTTTTTTGCTTTACAATTCACAAATATTACAGTTTTTTATCACTATATTTGCGCATTGGAAGCCATTGCGTGACCTGTGGGACACGCAGGGCTGCCACTTCACCCATTAC
>JALFIM010000008.1 GCA_022775985.1 Prevotella sp. | reverse complement strand
CCGCAGATGGCGGCATACTCGGGCAGGAAACTTATATTGGTAAGATTGTTAAGCACGGAGAACAGGGATATCTGCGTGAACTTGGTGATACCAGTGATAAACACCAACCGCTCGTATTCATCATCAGCCTTCAGTATGGCGAACACCTCGCGGTACACTTCCGTGCAGCGGCCGTGCTCGGGGGTGTGCCAAGAGTGCTGAAGAGGAGCGTCGTATTCATCTATAAGAATGACGACTTGCAAACCTGTCTGCTTGTAGGCGGCCCTTACAATAGCGTCGAAGCGGTCGGCAAGCTGCGCCGTAGGCTTTGGAGTTATGGCATACCGTTCCTCATATCCGCCAAAGCAAATGTCAAGATATGAGCGCAATGTCTCAGCCGTAGCTCCGCCACGGCTCATGTCAAGGCGGATTACGGGATATTGCTTCCAGCTCTTTTCCAACGACATAATCCTCAGACCCTCAAACAGGTCTCTCCTGCCCTCCAGATACATCTGCAACGTATCGACGAGCAGCGACTTGCCGAATCGGCGGGGACGGCTCAGGTAGTTGTACTTCTTGCCACTATTAGCCAATCTCCAGACTATATCGGTCTTATCCACATAGAGATATTCCTCTCTCCTGATGACCTTGAACGACTGTATGCCAGCCGGTAGCTTGCGGTTGTTGATGTCTGCCATATCTTGATGTTCCTATATCTTCTACAAAGTTAGTGTTTAAATTTCTAATGCACCAAATTTTATATTCTTTTTTACCGGCACGGCGCACACCGACCGCTCACTACAACCACAAGGCCATCAGTCACTATGCCGTGCCGCCGCAAACTGCCTCAGCACGTCGCAGCGCGACACTGGGTCATCGGCGCCAGCAGGATAGCGGAGCAGTAAGTCCGTGAGAGCGGCATACGCCTTGTACTGACGCGCACCGGGACGCACGGTTGTCACCACATTGTAGTCAGCGTCGTAGCTGTCTACGCGCCATGGGTCGGTGGGGATATAGGCGAGCGCGTACAGCGCGGTGCGCCTCATATCTATATTCTGGCTACGGCCGCACACCTCAAGATAGCGCACGGCCTCGGCGGCAAAGTCCTTCTCACATGCAAGCACGGTGTCGCCCACGCTGTGATAGTAGCGCGTAAGATACCAGCAGTCGCCATAGCACGATGCCTGGAAGTAGGCGGTGGCGAGCTTGTAGGCGATGCTGTCTTGCGTATCGCCCGGACGCGCCACGCCATACTGTGCGAGCAGCGCGTTCATATAGCGGCAGAAGTCGGCCTTGGCGTTGCTCCTCGGCACGGCCTTGCGCGGCATGCCGTCGTCGGTGGTGTCGCTGACGGGTTGGCGGACGAGCCAGCGCGGCACCTCATAGCTGCGGTGGGCCATATACAAGGAGATGCGCTGCCCCTGCACAAACCTCAAAGGCACCTTGTCAAGCCACTCAAGGGCCTCGGCGAAACGCCCCTCTGCGAGATATTTAGTGCCTATGCGGTCGGAGAAATAGGTGCTGTCGCGGTAAGCCTGATGTCTGGCGTATGTGGCGAGAGGGTCGGAGGACTCACTGCTGAGGTAGCCGTAGTAGTCGCGGAGCTGCGTGGCCGTGAGGGTGTCGAGGGCAGCGCAGTAGTCATCCATCGGCGAGTACACGTTGTTGGGGTTGCCGTTTGTCCACCAGTCGAAGTCATGCTCGCCACTGTCCTTGGCACGCCGCAGGGCATCATCGCCACTGTTGGCATCGCACATGGCATGGAGAGTGAGGGCGAGGCTGCGGTTGCCGGCACGCGTGAGCATCGGTATGAGCCCACGGTGTACCACGCGTTCCTTCACATCCACGTAGTGTCCGCAGTAGTAGCGGCTGGAAGCCGACTCCTCGGCTATCTTGCCGTCTATCCACTGCAGCTCACGTGTCACGAAGGCACTGTACTTGCCGTCTGGCTCATGGATGGCCGTGGACACGAGCAGGCGTATGGCACGGGCGTTGTCGCGCACGCGCTGACTGCCGCCGAGGCCGACGGCCGCGTCGGCATGCTGCCCTGCGGCCGTATAGTCGCCAAGCAGATAGCACACCATGGCAGCCGCCGACTCCCACATGGCGGGCGACGCGCACTTGCCGTCGGCCACCACCTGTGAGGCGAACGCCACGAAGCTGCGGGCCTCATCGCTGAATATGGCCTGTGAGTCGATGAGTCGCAGCCACTCGCGGAGCTCCGATGGGGCGGTGAGCGGTGTCTGGTCAATGGTCTCCTGCACGTTGTTGACGAAGTCCTGCACGAGGTAAGCCAGCGACGGCGCGTCAGGATTGTGCGCATACACGGTCTTTATGCCCGCGAGGTTGCGGTAGTGGCGCATGGCCCACTTCATGCTCAGCCAGTCCTCCTGTGCCGCATACACGTCGCAAGCCCCCAGTTTGTCGCCGGTGTGCAGCAGCGCGTTGGCATAGATGCCGCGCATGGCCTCACGCCACGGCGAGGCGGCGAGACGCGAGGCGGTGGACTTCCAGTAGGCTATGTTGGCGCGGTAGTTGCCGAGCAGCATATAGGCACGCATGGTGAGGAGGGCGTACTGCTGGCGTAGCGCGGTGCCACGGTATGCCTTGGCCGATGCCAGCAACCTGCCGAGGCTCGACTCCCGCTGCGCCTTAGGCATGGGGCGGTAGTCCCACCTGTTGACGGCCGTACCCTCCACGACGCGCAGATAGCGGTCGAGCAGGCCGAGATATGCCGTCATGGCCTTGTCGCCCTTGCGTCGGGCGGCCTTGGCTATGTCGGCGGCATGATCGCTGTAATACGTGGAGGTGAGCTCGCCGCCGCTGGCACTCAAGTCGGCATACGACTGCCAGAAGGCCGCTATGTCGGTGACATAGCCCGGCGTGCGGGTGCCGTCGAGATTGTTGCGCTCCACTATGCTGTACATATAGTGGTTGTAGGTGGGCCCCTCGCTGACGCACGCCTTCGCTACGGTGGCAGCCAGCGGCAGCACGAGGCTAATAAGCAAGAATCTTCTCATAGTCGGATGATGTATAATGGGTTAAATTATTGGCGTTGAGGTCGAAGAGTATCGTCTCGTCGTTGATGCCGCCGCGTGCCGCCGCCACGGCAGCGCGTGTGGCCATGATGTCGTAGACAGACGGGCGGCGAACCACTATGCTGTCGTCGGGCAGCACGGGGTACTCGCCATCGTAGTGCAGTATGCCCACGAAGCGACCGCCACGTGTCAGCAGACGCCACCCGAAGATGGGGTATGCGGCCGAGAGCGGCAGACGGTATGATGGCAGACTGCGGAGGTACGGACGCACGTCGCGGCAGTCGAGTATGGGCTTACGGCACGACAAGTCCTTGGGGTCGCCGGTGTTGTAGAGCATGAGCACGCCACGGTCTACGGGTGGAGCGGGCTGCGACAGCTGGTGCAGACGTATGGTGGCCGACACGCGTAGGCCGTGACGGTGGGCCACGGCGCACACCTCACGGGCGAAACTGGCGAAGAGCGTGCGCGTGGAGCGCGTCCAGTCGCAGTCTATCTGCATCTCGTGCACGCCACGCACGCCGCTTACGGAGTCTATCTGCATGACACGCGTCACTATGCGGTGGGCGAGCAGCCGCACGTCGGTGCGCAGGCACTCGGGCATGACGAACACCGTGGGCACGGCCTCCACGCCATGCGGCAGGGCCGAAGCCGAGTCAAACGTGATGGTGGCATTGGGCACGGCCTGGCCATACTCATCGCGCACCACATCGAAATAGCGTATGTACAGGCGGTTTATGCCATGGGCCTTGATGAAGCCGCGCTCCATGCTGTCAAGGCTCAGCGTGGTCTTCCACCAATAGGCCGAGCGCACTCCCCTGCGGCCACCATCATGACCGCACGACATCATGGCTACTGCCATGGCGAGGACAGACAACAGCAGTGTTGCCAGACGTGATTTTCCGCTTATTACCATACTCATATTATCATGCCGCAAACTTACTCTTTTTTTTCATTACACGGTAAAGCTACGCCAAGAAAAATACACATGTCCCCACATTTTCTTTATGTGTACGTGCCTGCCCTCATCAAGTGAGCATCAAGCATTGATTCCGTGTCAATGGGTTCTCATCACAGTCGGTTTGCGAAATGGGCCATTTCGCACCGCGTTTCGGCCCATTTCGCACCGCAAAACGGCCTGTTTTGCAGTCCGAAATGGGCCGTTTACAATTCGCTATGTATCAATATGTTATATATAACAATTTTCATATTGCGGCACACTGCATACAAGCATGCCGTATGCACGCCACAATAAAGAAAACAGCCCAGAGATGTCTGGCCTACGTATTAGCCGAACACATCTCTGGACTGACATCACGGCCGACTCTCAGCCGGCCGCAGCATCCGTGACATCATATCACCCCATTATATACTTTGCCTTGCGTCCAAGCAACTTGAACATCATCCACGTGAAGGCATAGGCAATCACGAAGATGATGACTGCCATGACAGGCACCTGAAGTGGTATGGGCAAGTGGAAGTAAGGCATCACGAGGAACACGGGGCCTACTATGAAATAATGCACTATGTATATGCCGAAACCGTACTTAGGCATGGTGGCGAGCAGCTTCTTCAGCAGCGCACTGCTTATGCTCACCTTCTGCAGCACCATAAACACGGCTATGGTCATAATCACCACATTGGGGCTGCAGAACTGGAAATACAGCTCCATGTCGCTCTCGGTAGACTCAGGGTCGGCAGCAGCGGCATTGAATCCCGTGTAGGTGACGGCATAGCCTACGGCGAAAAACGCGGCGGCCACGAGAAGTGTCCTGACCGTAGACATGCCAGTGCCGTGCTTCATGAAATGACCGAGGAGCAGATAGCCTGAGAATCCTGCGAAATAATAGAATATGCCGTAGGCATTCCATGTGGCCTCCCCGAAGAGGTAGTGGCTGATAATGCACACCGATGACCATAACCATAGCCACCAGCCGGCACACGTCTATCCAGACGATGTGCTCTCTTTTCTGAATTGTGTCATGTTTTGTTGTTTTGTTATTAATAATACTTGGTTTAAAAAAATGTATGTGTGAAAGAAGATGGGGCATGCACTGCCGCATCATGACTGCAAGGTTAGCGTTATTATTCTGAAACTCAAAAGCACAGGCTCTATTTTTCATAGCCACAACCTTAGTCCGCTGATTTTCTACCGAGCCCAAAATATCGGGCATCTGTCAAATACCTATCTGTTAGCTGCTAATTTTCTACTGACCCGCTAAGCCATCACCGACAATCCAGCCCCCATAAACGAAAAAATCCCCGCAGCTCCTCCGAAGAGAAAGCCACGAGGAAACACCCCAGTGGGCGTTGACGGATTCGAACCGCCGACCCTCTGCTTGTAAGGCAGATGCTCTAAACCAGCTGAGCTAAACGCCCTTGCTTTATTTAAGCGATGCAAAGGTAGGCATTTTTCCTTACTCCTGCAAATTTTTAGCACACATTTTTACCCATCACCTCAAAAAGAGGAAAATCAGCGAGGACACAAGCAGTAATAAGGTATAGCAAGCCCCAGCAAGGTGTAGTAAGGCCCAGCAAGGCATAGCAAGGTATAGCAAGACGTAGTAAAGGCTTAGTAAGGCTTAGTAAGGCTTAGCAAGGCCCAGTAAGGCTTAGTAAAGGCTTAGTAAGGCCCAGCAAGGCCCAGCAAGGCTTAGTAAGGCCCAGCAAGGCTTAGTAAAGGCCCAGTAAGGCCCAGCAAGGCTTAGTAAAGGCTTAGCAAGGCCCAGCAAGGCTTAGCAACAAAAAGGGGACACTCCCGAAGGAATGTCCCCATAATATGTCTAACTATTCGTTATCTTGTACTAAATATTAGTCCTTAACCTGAACAGTAGCGCGACGGTTGAACGAAATCGGAGAGAGGTCGTTCACACCACCCTTAGCCTCAGTGGTGATCTTGTCACGGCTTACGCCCATCTTAACGAGCTCGTTAGCAACAGTGTTGGCACGCTTCTCAGAGAGCTTCTGGTTGTAAGCAGCCTTACCTGTGGCGCTGTCAGCATAACCTGTAACGAGGAGGTTAGCGTCGTTGTCCTTAGCATACTCAGCAAGACCCTTAACATTTACGAGGTCCTTCTTAGATGCGATGTTGTAACGGTTGATGTTGAAGAATACAGATACAGGAGTGTTAACGAACTCCTTAACGTTCTTCGGAGCCTCATCCTTCTTCTCTGCGAGGAGCTTCTTCAGGCGAGCGTTCTCTGCGTTAGCATCGTTGAGCTGAGCGTTGAGAGCGTCGATCTGAGCCTGTGACAGAGCCTTGATAGCGTCAACATCGGGAGTCTTGTCCCATGTAGCCTTGCCAAGGTTGAAGGTAAGACCTACCTCACCGTAGAACTTGTTGTCGTGGCTGTCCCAACCGCGCTGCTGGCTGCCGTTAGCCTTCATTACGCCGTCAGCGTCGCCCTCAAGACGATCCCAACCAAACTCGAGGTTGATACCTACGTGCTTGCTTACGCGGAATGTGTTGAGGATACCTACGCTCCAGTTCATAGCGTAAGTGTTATAGCTCATAGAGCGTGTCAGACCTGCACCTGCGAAGGGAATGAAGTTCCAAACGCGTGTGGGGTTGTAGCCGCACAGCATGTTGCTGAGGTTGAACAGAACGTGCTCGTTCAGTGTCCAGTACTTGTTGCAGTTGCCATAGTTGTCATCATCGGTGACAGCCTTGCCCCAGATGCCTGAGAGCTTGGTACGGAGTCCGAGACCCGGTGTGAACCACTTACCGATGGCGATAGATGCGCCAGGATTAGAACGGAACTTCTTGAAAGGACTCTCCGGGAGATCCAATCCGTGCTCCTCGTTAGAATACCATGCATTCCAGTCTGCACCAACCTGGATGAACCAGTTGCTCCAGAAAGAATTGGTAGCCACGCTGTACTTCTGTACAGGATCAGCGTCCTGTGCCATAGATGACATAGAAACGCCGGCAAAAGCCAAAGCAATCAATAATTTTTTCATAACCTTTATTTATTTAACAATCAAAAAAATATCTTTTTAATTACTCAATAATCAGCTCTATACAAGCATATATTTCATGATTTATTGCGCAAAGATAATAATAATATTTAAATCTTTTCACTTTTTCGGGAAAAATATACCCGACAGGTATAAAAAACACTTAATTTCTCCGTGTTTCAACTGTTTGTTGGCTGTAAAACAGTCTGTCGGCAGCTTTTGCGATGCCTCACGGCAGACGCTCAAGCAGTGAGTATGCCCTACTCCCGTGAGGACGCGCTGCCCATGACCGCTAACCGAGCAGATGCTCTATCTCCGTCTGCTTGAGTATGCACAGCACGGCCTTGCCATCGGGAGTATAGTTGAAATTGGAGCATGCGAACAGGCCGTTGACGATGAACTCCATCTCCGTATTGTCGAGCACGCAGCCGTATGTTATGGCGGCATGGCGTGCCATGCTCAGTGCCAGGGCCTTATTGATGTCGGCAATGACGGCTGACGGCTGCTCACTGGCCGACGACACCATGTCCTGTATAAGCCCGGGTATGCTGATGCCCTCAAGCCCTGCCGGCACGGCATTGACGGCATACGACCCGCCGCCGAGACTTGTAAGCTCGAAGCCCATGGCTTGCATCTCGGGCATTATGCGTTCAAGTGTCATGCCGTCTGACGCGCCGAGATGTACGGCTTCGGGAAACAGCACCTTCTGCGACTCGCACTTCTTGAGCGACAGACGGTCGAGATACTGTTCATAGAGTATGCGGATGTGTGCGCGGTGCTGGTCGATAATCATAAGCCCCGACTTCACGGCTGTCATGATATACTTGCCCTTGTACTGGTAGTGCGACGGCGACTTCTCGGCTATGACGCTGTCGGCGCCATTGGCCTTGGCATCTACATCCGACGGTGTGCCTCCACCAAGGGCATCGCTATAAAATAATGTGTCCGAATGCCCTGCTGACAGCAGACCACCACCTAATGCCTTGCTCTCTATGACAGTGCCACCATGTGCATCAGTATCTTGCGCCATGGAGACAGACTGCCCCGTAGCGACACCGCCAGAAGCATCGCTTGTACGAGGTGGCAGTGACATGGTGATAAGGTCATCGGAGCCGGAGGCGGCTACGGCCTGGGCGTCATCATCGGGCACGAACGGCGGCGTGGCCGTGGAGCCAGACTTGCGCAGTCCGTCATAGAGCTGCCCCCACTCCCCCACCGGCTCACGCTTGTACGTATCAGCCGGCTTTGGTGCTGCCGATGACGTAGTGCTGCCGAAAGGATTGAAGTGGGGATTGTACTGCACCTTCGGGGCCTGTATGTCATCTTCGGGGCCGAACACGGGAATCTCAGGACGGCCCTGTGTGTCGAAATCTATGGTGGCCACATCGTTGAATATGCCTATGGTCTCCTTCACCGTGGCCATGAGTATCTGCCATATAGCCTGTTCGTTCTCAAACTTTATCTCGGTCTTCGTGGGATGTATGTTGACATCTATATTCTCAGGGCTTACCTCGAAATAGATGAAGTACGGCACCTGCTCGCCCTCAGGGATGAGACGGTCGTAGGCAGACATCACGGCCTTGTTGAAATACGGATGCTTCATGAAGCGGCCATTGACGAAGAAATACTGGCTGGCGCCCTTCTTCCTTGCCGACTCGGGCTTGCCCACAAACCCCGATATCTTGCACAGGCTGGTGTCTACGCTCACAGGCAGGAGAAACTGGTTGATGCGCTTGCCGAGGACATCGACGATGCGCTGACGCAGTCCGCCCGCGCGGAGACTGAATATCTCCGTGCTGTTGCTGTGCAGAGTGAAAGACACGCCTGGGTACACGAGTGCTATGCGCTCAAAGGCTGTGATGATATTTTTCAGTTCGGTGCTGTTGGCCTTCAGAAACTTACGCCGTGCGGGCACATTGTAAAAGAGGTTTTCCACAAGAAAATTGCAGCCCACGGGACATGAGCACGGTTCCTGCCCCGTGACCTTGGATGCCGCGATAGACAGGTGAGTGCCTATCTCGCACGACTCCTGGCGCGTTTTCAGTTCCACCTGCGCCACGGCAGCTATCGAGGCGAGAGCCTCCCCACGGAATCCCATGGTGTGCAGTGCGAAGAGGTCGGCGGCATTGCTTATCTTGGATGTGGCATGACGCTCGAAAGACAGGCGTGCGTCCGTCTCGGACATGCCCTTGCCATTGTCTATGACCTGTATGGAGGTGCGCCCGGCATCTACTACTATGACGTGTATCTCGGTGGCACCGGCATCCACGGCATTCTCCACAAGCTCCTTGATGACGCTTGCCGGACGCTGGATGACCTCGCCTGCCGCAATCTGGTTTGCCACTGAGTCGGGCAACAGCTGAATAATATCACTCATATCAATATTAGTAAAAGTATTAGGTTCTGCCCATCGGCCTGTACGCCACCGCCGCCGATGCTCACAATGCGAGAGACAACAGGCTGAGGACTAAAAGCGCGATGGCGAGCAATGCCGACACGCCTATGCGCAAGGTGAGAGCGCCGCTGTGGCGACGCGTGCTGCCGTGCTCGGTGAAATGCCCCATGCGGCGGCACTCACCGGCCTTGCCTTCTGCAATGGAGCGCAGCAAATCCTTGCGCTCATCCACAAAGATGAAATTATGATGGAAGCCCCTTGGCCTCCGCTGTCCGAAATATCTCATCATCAAGACGATGTCATGGCGTGGTGGGGAGCTTCTGCAGCGGAGCCTCACGGCGTCTCACGGCCTTGAGTTTCTCGCCGGCAGACTTGCCGCGCCAGTTGAACACATCCTCAGGACTGATGGGGCGCACGCCGTCAAACCACGCGAAGTCGGGCAGACGGTACCGCTCGGGCGGTATCTGCGTGAGCGGATACATCGTGCCAGAGGCCCTTGAGGTGCGTATCTTCTCGAGCTTGCGGTCGGCCGAGACGAACATACGCATGGTGTCGGTCTCCATATAGTTGAGCCCCATAAGGGTGCTGTCCTTGCTGTCCTGCGGATAAAACACCGACCGCACATTGCCGGTAGACACCACACGACGTATGGCCCCGTCATTGAAATAAGCGTCAAGGAGCCGCGATGACAACTGATTGTAGTGGTTGTCGTCATCCACCTTCTCTACCGACAGGGCCTGGCCTATGACCTGCGCCATGCGCACCGTGCTGTCATTGAAGTACACCTTCATCACCTCGCCTATGAGCTGACGCTCGCCACTCCACGCTATCGGGTCATTGTACATGGTGAGGCAGGAGTCGAGGCTGCAGAACACCATGGAGTCGCACACCGCCTGCACATCGGTACGGTATGCCCTCACCTTGCGGTAGCCATGCACCTTACGGTACACGGAGTCTGTATTGATATTGAAGGTGTACAGCTTCAGCGTGTCGGCATGCACGTACAGTGTGTCCTTCTGTGAGTATTCCTTCATCAAGGCACGCCGCGTGGCGAAACCGTAGCCGGTGTTGTCGTCATAGAACAGGTGGTCGCAGGTCAGCGAGTTCTTGTTCAGTGTGTCGGTGTATATCACGTTGCCGAATCCCTCGCTTATGCCGGTCTTACTGTTGTGGTACAGGCTGTCACCGACGATGACTTTCTCCTTATTTATGATAGTAGACCGTCCGAAGAGTTTGGAACTGTCGGACTTGGAGTCGAGGTAAGCATCTGTGGTATTGATGACATTATCGCCGGAAGTGATTTTCGACGGGCCCACGACATGTGCAAGCGAGAGACGCGTGTCATAGAACAGCGTGTCCGTGTCCACCACATCCTTACCGCTGCGCATGCGCACCTTATAATAGAATGCGGCCTCACGCGACGAGGCATTGTACTCGCCCCAGTCGGCCACGAGCACATCCTTGCCGTCGACGAGTTTGCCACCCTCGAAGAAGTAGGCGTTGTCGTACATGCGGTCGTAGTCGAGGCTGTCGGTGTAGAGGGTCTGCTGCCTATGGCGCAGCACCACGTTGCGGCGGGCACGCATCATCTGCTCTTGACCGTCGTACTGGGCATAGTCGCAGGTGAGCGTGAGGGTATCACCCTGCTTGAACCTCACATGTCCGAACGCCTCTACGGAGTTCTGCTCCTGATAGAAATAGGCACTGTCGCACCACAACTGTGCGCCATCGTTGCTGAAATGCACCTTGCCCTTGACAATCTGTGCGCCAGGGTTGTTGCCGAACTGGTCGAACATGAGTTCATCTGAGTGTATGAGATACACCCTGTCGTCCTTCGGTTTCTTGCGTTTCGTCTGCTTGTCGCGCGGCAATGACATCGCCGAGATTAGGCAAAACCCAAACAGGCATAGAACCAATGCTATGATGATTCTATGCCCGCCGTTTTGTTTGTTATGTCTTTTTACTGAGATTGTCATTTGACCCAACCCTGATATTCGAACTTACAGTCTTTATAGCGGTCGTTCATACGCACGTAGGTGTTCTTTATCTTATTCACCACCCAGTCGTGCAGCGTTTTCGCGCGTTCTTTCTGCAGCACCACATCCTGCATGACCTGATAGTCCTCGGTGATGGTGGCGCGGTGCCCCTCTATGCGGTTCTTGAGCTTTATGATGGCGCATACGGTCTTACCGTTCTTGTTTATCATGCTGAACGCGTTTGACACCTCACCCACCTGCATCTTCTCCACCTGCTTTGCCACCTCCGCTGGGAGGTCTTTCATCTCGAAGCGAGAGGTGATGCCACCTGACGAATACGTAGACATGAGTCCGTGGTTGTTGCGTGTGTCCTTGTCATCGGATATGTACATGGCGGCATCCTCAAACTTTGCCTTGCCGGCACGGATGTCGGCAGCCACGGAGTCGAGCTTGTTGCGCATCTCAGCGACGGCCTCGTCAGACACCTTCGGCTTGCGGAGGATATGGCGTACGTTCACCTTGTCGCCACGCTTGTCTATGAGCTGTATGATATGGAAGCCATACTCCGACTCCACTATCTTGGAAATCTTCTTCGGGTCGGTAAGGTTGAACGCCACGTTGGCAAACGCAGGGTCAAGCATGCCACGCCCCGTGTAGCCAATCTCGCCACCCTGACGTGCCGACCCGGGGTCCTCAGAGTAGAGACGGGCAAGCGTGGAGAACGAGGTCTCGCCCTTGGTCACGCGGTCGGTGTACTCACGCAGGTCGTCCTTGATGCGGTTTATCTCATCCTGCGACACCTTGGGCTGCTTGGTGACAATCTCCACCTCCACCTCCGTGGGCACCATAGGCAGACTGTCGGCCGGCAGGTTGCTGAAGTATCGGCGCACGTCAGCCGGCGTGACCTTGATGTCCTCAACGAGCTTCTTCTTCATCTCCTGTATGAGGTAGTTGTTCTTGGAGTCCTCACGGAGCTGCTGCCGCATCTGCGATATGCTCATCTGGCGGTACTCCTCCAGTTTCTCCTTAGACCCGGCATACTGTATCCAGGCGTCTATCTGCCTGTCTATGCCAGACGCTATCTCCGACTCGCTTACCTCCACGGAGTCGATGGCGGCCTGATGGAGAAAGAGTTTCTGCACTGCCAACTGCTCAGGGATAGAGCAGTCGGGGTCGCCACTCCATGATATGCCCTCGGCCTCGGCCTGCAGACGCATCATCTCCACGTCAGACTTGAGTATAGGCTCATCGCCTACCACCCATATCACCTCATCCACCACACTGGTCTCTGGTATGGCGGCAGCCGCACTGTCGGTTCTCACTGTGTCATTGGCCTCACCGCCTGTGGATCTATTGCCACCACGTCCGGCGTTGGCAGTAGTGCCCAAGAGCAGGAGCCCTGCTAAAAAGCAGAAGAATATGTAATATCCTTTCTTCATTTATCCTATATGTTTATATCGTGACTTACGTGGCCGAAGCATCGTTTCCGCATTTGCGGCTGCTGTGCGGTCAGTGCCGCCGTCACAATGTTTGATGTTTGTCGTCGTAGCGTGCCATGTACATGAGGCACGTGGCATCAGTGGTTGTTGACGGTTTTGAGCACGTCCTTGTCCACCGTCACCTTGTATTTCTTGCGGAGCGTGGCCACCCATTTCTTCTCAAGGGCATCCTGATAGTCGGCCAACACGAGGTCGCGCACGTCATGATAGTTCTCAGGAGCGTTGATAAGATGGCCGAATGTGGCGCTCAACGGATAACCCTTGGGAGCCGTCACGGTGGTGTCCTTGCCGAACACGTCCTTGTCTATGAGCGCGTTGTCACCCTTCTTGAAGATGCCTTTCACCACCTGTATGCGCTTTATGCTGTCGTTGAACGACTTACGCAGAAGCTCTGCCCACTTCTCGAAAGCCACGTTGCGCACGGTGTCCTTCACGGCCTCCACGTCTGCGGCATCCTTCACGAAGTAGGCCATGCCCTTGAAGCGCGGCTCGTCCCACTTGTATTTCTTCTTGTTCTTCTTGTAGTAAGCCTCTATGCCGGCCTCATCCTTCGACGCGCGTTCCCACACGGTGCGGTTGCTTATGTCATAGAGGAGCAGACCGTCATGATACTCACGCACGAGGTTTCTAAGGTCAGGGTCATTGGCCGTCATCTCATCGGCCTTCCTGTCAAGCACCTGCTCGGGAGTCAGCGTGCCACCCGATGCCTTGGCTATGGAGTCGATATTCTGCGTTATGACACGCTCACGCACTCCACGCTGGTCTACAAACCGTTTTATGTCGGCACGCACAGAGTCGTAGGGGAAGAACTGGCCCTTGTCCTTGAGCAGCACTATATGATAGCCCACGGTGGAGAGGAAAGGCTTACTCAGCTCACCCTTCTTCATAGCGAACACCTTGTCCTCAAACTCCTTCAGAGTCTGACCCTTACTTATCCATGAGAGGTCGCCGCCGCGCACTGCCGAGCCCTTGTCGTCGGAGCACTTCTGTGCCAACGCTGCGAAGTCGGCACCTTTCTGCAGGGCGTTGTATATGGAGTCGGCCCTGAGCCTTGCGGCCTCCTGCTTGTCTTTTCCATCCTTCTGCCCTATGAGCACGAGTATGTGAGCGGGCCTTACGAGTCCTCCCGTTGAGTTGATACGGTCGCGTGTCTGCGTATATACACGCCAAGCCTCTGCATCAAGGTCTTTGGGTGAGAGAAACGCCGGCCTTATCTGCTGGTTGCGGTAGGTGAGGAACTCATCACGGAAACTCTTTGTAGTGTCTATGCCGGCAGCTTCTGCAGCAAGCACCTTGAGTTTGTAGTTGATGAACAGGCCGACGTATTCCGCCACGCTCTTCTTGTCGACTACGGTCTCCGAATTGTTCTTGTTGTAAGAATACTCAAACTCCGAGCGCGTCACCGGCTTGCCGCCAATGGTCATGATGACAGGGTCGGTCTGCGCAAAAGCCGTAGTCCACATTGCGAGTGCGGCTATCGTGAGCATTAAAGACTTCATAAAAGATTTCGCTATGCGTTGTTTTTGTTATCTGAAAAAGACTATACATCCCTGCACGTGTATATATATAATATAATGTATAGTGCAGGGATGGATTGCATACTGTGCCGTATCAACGGCAACAGAGTGTCATTACTGTGGACGCGAGTAGTTGGGAGCCTCGCTCGTGATGGTGATGTCATGCGGATGACTCTCCAGCACGCCGGCATTGGTTATGCGCGTGAACTTGGCATCGTGGAGCAACTCTATGGTCTGTGCTCCGCAGTATCCCATGCCAGAGCGCAAGCCTCCGATGAGCTGGTATATCACCTCCTGTACTGTACCCTTGTAAGGCACGCGTCCTGCGATACCCTCGGGCACGAGTTTCTTCACATCCTTCGTGCCAGCCTGGAAATAGCGGTCCTTAGAACCGTTCTCCATAGCCTCAAGCGAGCCCATGCCACGATAGCTCTTGAACTTACGTCCGTTGAATATGATGGTGTCGCCAGGACTCTCCTCCGTTCCTGCCACGAGCGAACCTATCATCACGCTGCTGCCACCTGCTGCGATAGCCTTCACCACATCGCCAGAGTAGCGGAGTCCGCCATCAGCGATAAGAGGAACGCCAGTACCGCGAAGTGCAGAGTACACGTCATACACAGCCGAGAGCTGCGGCACGCCCACACCTGCCACCACACGCGTGGTGCAGATAGAGCCCGGGCCAATACCCACCTTCACTGCGTCGGCACCATTGTCAACGAGCATCTTGGCGGCAGCACCCGTTGCCACGTTGCCCACCACGATGTCTACCTGTGGGAATGCAGCCTTGGCCTGTACGAGCTTCTCTATCACATACTTGGAGTGTCCGTGAGCAGTGTCAATGACTATGGCGTCGGCACCGGCATCAACGAGAGCCTGCATGCGGTCGAGCGTGTCAGCGGTGACACCCACGCCAGCGGCTACGCGCAGACGACCCTTCTCGTCCTTGCATGCCATGGGTTTGTCCTTGGCCTTGGTGATATCCTTGTAAGTGATGAGACCCACGAGATGGTTGTCCTTGTCTACGACGGGCAACTTCTCAATCTTGTTCTCCTGCAGAATCTGCGCTGCCGCAGCAAGGTCGGTCTGCTGGTGCGTGGTCACGAGATTGTCCTTTGTCATCACGTCGTCGATGAGCTTGTCAAGGTGACGTTCGAAACGCAGGTCACGGTTGGTGACGATACCCACGAGATGATTCTCGGCATCCACCACGGGTATGCCGCCGATGTGATACTCGGCCATGATGTCGAGGGCATCCTTCACCGTGCGTCCACGGCGGATAGTCACAGGATCGTATATCATGCCATTCTCGGCGCGTTTCACTATTGCCACCTGACGAGCCTGCTCGTCAATAGACATATTCTTATGAATCACGCCAATACCTCCCTCGCGTGCTATGGCTATTGCCATTGCCGACTCCGTGACCGTGTCCATGGCAGCGGTGACGAACGGCACATTCAGCTCGATGTGACGCGAGAACTTGGTTTTCAACTCTACCGTTTTAGGCAGTACCTCTGAATAAGCAGGGATAAGGAGGACATCATCGTAAGTGAGTCCGTCCATTACGATTTTATCTGCAACAAATGATGACATAAGTACTTTTGAAATTTATTGCGTGCAAATTTAGCAATAAAAATCCACAAAACGCCATGTTGCCATTTTTTTTCGCCAGTGATTAATGCTATTTAACGTGACGTAACGCGACTATAACGTACCTATTAACGCACAGTCTGCCCACACATCATGTCACCGCCAGCGGCAGACCGCCGCTGTCATCAGGCAAGCCGCCGCGCCCACGGCACTGGGCATCAGTCGCGCATCTCGGCCTCTTTCACCTTCTTGAACAGGTCTGAGGCAAACACGAGGTCGTTGAGATTCTTGTTGGTGGCGCTCATCACCTCGTCCTTGTTGCCCTGCCACTCCTTGCGGCCCTTGTATATGAATATGATGTTCTCACCGATGCCCATCACCGAGTTCATGTCGTGGGTGTTGATGATGGTGGTTATGTCGTACTCCTTGGTTATGCCGCTGAGGAGCTCGTCTATGACGAGCGACGTGCGCGGGTCAAGTCCCGAGTTTGGCTCATCGCAAAACAGGTACTTGGGGTTGAGCACTATGGCCCGTGCTATGGCCACGCGCTTCTGCATGCCGCCCGATATCTCACCCGGGTACTTCTGCTGCGCGTCTATGAGGTTCACGCGGTCGAGGCACTCCTGCGCCCTGTGTACACGCTCGCGGTAGTTCATCGTGGAGAACATGTCGAGTGGAAACATCACGTTCTCAAGCACCGACAGCGAGTCAAACAGTGCCGCGCTCTGGAATATCATGCCCATCTCGCGCCTCATGCGCACCTTGTCGCGCTTGCTCATGCCCACGAAGTCGCGGCCGTCATACAGTATCTGTCCGCTGGTAGGCTCGAGCAGCCCCACGATGTTCTTCATGAGCACGGTCTTTCCGCTGCCGCTCTGCCCGATAATGAGGTTTGTCTTTCCATCCTCGAAGCGTGCGTTGATGTCCATGAGCACGTCCTTGTCCTCGAAAGACTTATAAAGGTGTCTTATCTCTATCATGTCTTATGGTCTCTGCTTTGTGGTGAACGATATGCTATTAATATATGTGGCATGTCAACTGAGCATCTGCGTGAGGAACACGTCGCTGAACAGTATCAGCACGCTCGACGACACCACGGCATCGGTGCTGGCCTTGCCCACCTCCACCGAGCCGCCCTCCACGGTATAGCCGTAGTACGATGACACGCTCGATATGATGAAGGCGAAGAACAGGCTCTTGATGATGCTCATCCACATAAACCACGGATTGAACGAGTGCTGCAGTCCGAGCGTGAGGTCGTCGGGAGGCAGTATGTGCCCGATGTAGGCCGTACCGTAGGCACCAAGGATGCCCGTCGCCGATGAGAACACCACGAGAAACGGCATTATCGTCACCAGCCCGAGTATCTTCGGCAATATGAGGTAGTTGGCCGAGTTCACGCCCATTATATCCAGGGCGTCCACCTGCTGCGTCACCCTCATGGTGCCCAGCTCCGAGGCAATGTTCGACCCCACCTTACCGGCGAGGATAAGACACATTATGGAACTCGAGAACTCAAGCAGCAGTATCTCACGCGTGGTGTAGCCCGACACCCACCGCGGCATCCACGGGCTCTGTATGTTGAGTTTCATCTGTATGCATATCACCGCACCTATGAAGAAGGATATGAGCAGCACTATGCCTATGGAGTCTACACCGAGGGCGGACATCTCCTTGACATACTGCTTGAGGAACATGCGCATGCGCTCGGGACGTGCGAACGAGCGTCCCATGAGCATGAGATACCGTCCCAGCGTGTTCAGGCTTTTCAATATGAACATATCTGTTTGTTGTTGTTTTACTTATCCGATGCTGCAAAAGTAATACAAAAAACTGAAACTGCACGCCACGTCTGAGTTTTTTAAGATATTATTTTTGCCAACAAACCATAAAAGCATTAACTTTGCAGTCAATCATGAACGAAACAGAAAACAAGCACAACGGCCAAGAGCACAGCATGACGCTGCGCACCGAGGGTCTTGTCAAGCGGTACGGCAAGCGCACCGTCGTCAACGACGTGTCCATAAACGTGCGCCAGGGCGAGATTGTGGGACTCCTCGGCCCCAACGGAGCCGGCAAGACCACATCATTCTATATGACCACGGGACTTATCGTCCCCAATGCCGGACACATATACCTCGACGACGAGGACATAACCGACTACCCCGTGTACAAGCGTGCGCGTGCCGGCATCGGCTACCTGCCGCAGGAGGCGAGCGTGTTCCGCAAGATGAGCGTAGAGGACAACATACTCTCCGTGCTGGAGATGACACGCCTCAACCGCAAGGAGCAGCGTGCCAAGCTCGAGAGCCTCATCAGCGAGTTCCGCCTCGGTAAGGTGCGCAAGAACAAGGGCGACCAGCTGTCGGGTGGCGAGCGCCGCCGCACGGAGATAGCACGGTGCCTTGCCATCAATCCCAAGTTCATAATGCTCGATGAGCCGTTCGCGGGTGTCGACCCCATCGCCGTGGAGGACATACAGCACATAGTGTGGCGGCTGAAATACCGCAACATAGGCATCCTCATCACCGACCACAACGTACACGAGACCCTCACCATCACCGACCGCGCATACCTGCTGTTTGAGGGACGCATCCTATTCCAGGGCAAGCCTGAGGAGTTGGCCGCTAACAAGATTGTCAAGGAGAAATACCTCGGCACCGACTTCGAGCTCCGCAAGAAAGACTTCCAGCTCATAGACGAGCAGAAACGGGCCAGAGAGAAGGCCGAGGACAGTGAGGGGTAAGACCAGCCAATTCATGGATGACATTACTCATTGACGGGATTAAGATTATTTGCTGAAGTTTCGTGGTTAATATAATTGGTAGAAAAACCCGTTCGAACTAAACCCGAGACTTGAATTATTTATTGGCAAGATTGACATGCTCATGCCAAGCATATTACAACAACAGCATGAATGACATCATATTTGCGTCATTCATGCTGTTTGCATATTGCCCCCATTACAGGGATTCAATGTCTGCCACAGGCAATCCTGTTACTTTGGATATTGTCTCAACAGGAAGTCCCAACTGCCTCATTTTCCTTGCATTTTCCTTGCGTTCGGCAATTCTTCCTTCTGCTCGACCTTCTGCTCGACCTTCTGCTCGACCTTCTTCACGGCCTTCTGCCCGACCTTCAAGTCTGCCTTCTTCACGTTCTGTATAAATATTGTCGCGCAGGATAACGATATTGTCAAGATGTTTGTAATACGCAGAACGCTCCGACTTGTTCATCCTGTCGATTGTCAGTTGTTCCTTCACTTCCTCCATGCCCGGTGCCTTGGCCCCTTGTGGCACGTCGCCCGTATTAAGATAGTACACCCATTCCTCGAGCGAGTTCTTCGCCACACGGTTGAAGTCGTTAACCTTCAGTATATAGTATTCTGGGTAAAGGTCGCTCACGGCATCTACATTGAATTTCTGCCTCTGAAACGGACTCAACTCCAGCAAGTCGCCGTTGTGTATACCTCGGAATTCCGTCTTGCCGTGGTAGACGATGTCGGTGCCCTTTCCGAGAGAGAAGTACACGATGTTCACGCTGTATATCTTGCGGATATTCTCGTAGCCCTCACCTTTCTTTATATATTCTGTCACCAATTTTGACGTACCGAAAAGCATACGCTGGAAGTAGGCATACTCCGTGTTGTTCTGCACCTCAATGAGGAACAGCTCTCCCTTGTCGTTCTCGGCAAGCATGTCCACACGGTTGTACTTGTCGTTCTCGTCGTCTTGGTTACTCTCGCTCTCAAGCATGTTCTTGATTTTAATCTTCATGCCGAGCAGTGTCGTGAGGAAACCCTCAAGAATACCGAAGTTTGCCTTTTGTCTGAGCAGACGTTTCATCGCCCAGTCAAATCGTATGTATTTGCTTTCTCCCATAATGCATTGCTTTTGATTGGCAAATATAGGCATTTTTATTATATCGGCAAAAACGTTATCAAAGTTTTTGCCACACAGCTACAACAATCAATAACAATCAATAACCCAAAAGCGGTGCAAGGCATAACGCCCTGCACCGCTTTTGGGTTATTTCATTAAGAACTTATCCTTAATATCATCGCTTCATCAAGAATTTATCCTTAATATCATCGCTTCATTAAGAACAGTATTCTCAGTATCATCGCTGCATTACCACTGGTAAGCCTGCTCCTCATCGGGAATGAGGGTGTTGTAGAGACGCTCA
>JALFIM010000001.1 GCA_022775985.1 Prevotella sp. | reverse complement strand
CTGAACTTCTATGTTTCGGCTGCTGACGAATTGCTGAGAGGAGAAGGAGACAACCCAAGTATCGGCATCCTTCTCTGCAAGGATAAAGATTCATCCGTTGTTGAATGGTCTTTGCGTGGCATCACTACTCCATTAGGTGTGGCAAGTTATCAGTTACAGGAGGTTTATGAACAGACATTGCTTGAAGTGAAGCAAGAAGTCTCTGATTAAAACAATATAGACTGACATAAAGACAATGGCTATGCTTTTTGACTGCTCCACCGACAACATAGGGCTACATTTTGAAAAAATGTACGCATCTATGAACACATTGACATTCATGAGCCAGTCTGCGACAATATGTATAGAAAGCGTCCGAAAGGCTACACTTATCCCTCCGTCACCGCCCAACATGAAGTACCATTTTGGCACTTCAAGTTATCGTACACATCTTTTGTAAGCTGAGACATGAAATCTTCAGGGAAACGTTTGGACTGGAAAGGGAAAAATAAAGAATAATCCACTAACTTTGCAATACACAAACGATTCTACACATGGGAGAGACATTCAATTCTTACAAGGCTGGCATTGACCTTGACTTCCTACGGCAGTACTGCACGGTTAATGGCCGAATGCACGTGATGAGGTGTGGAGACATATTCCAGCAAACGGGCATGGCCTCCCTCCACATCGGGTATGTGGAGACGGGATGCTTCAAATACGCCGTTCACAATGACGCGGAGGGAAAGGACTACATCACTGGCTTCGCTTTCTCTGATGAGTTTGTGGCCGACTACCCCAACTGCCTTTACGGGAAGGCATCGAAGGTGCGGATAGAGTCTATCACAGACTCGCGGGTCTACATCGCCGACGGTGCCGACGTGCTCAGCCTGTTTACAGAAAGCGCGGAAAGGCTATCGTGCGGTATGAGGATTATGGAAGGACTCTTTGAGCAGGTCTATTCCTGCTACATAGACTCATACCGCCTCAATGCCCACGGGCGTTATGCCCGCCTTATGGAGCGTTGCCCCCAGATAGTCCAGCAGTTGTCACTGAAAGACATTGCGTCATACCTTAGACTCCACCCCAACACCATCAGCAGAATCCGTCACGACATAACGTTCGGGAGGCGATAGTACGGCGATTTCTCAACCTAAGTTGAGTATTGACGGTGCTGTGCTGCATATCCATTGGCCCACAGGCCGAAGCATGCTGATATTTTATACCTTTGCGACAAAAAAGCGATATGAATATCATTATCATAGGAGCCACGTCTGGCATAGGCCATGGCTTGTTGGAAAGGTATGCGGCATCGGGGAATAAGGTCGGAATACTTGGGCGCAGGAAGGCTATTCTGGAAGAACTGGAGGAACGTTATCCGTCAAGCGTCATAGCCTACGCAGCGGACATCTCACAGCAAAGCGAAGTGTCGGCAGCCGTCAAGCATTTCCTTTCGCGGATGCAGACCGTAGACCTCGTGATAGTATGCTCAGGTATAGGAGAGCTCAACCCATCATTGGATTTCGACATAGAATACCCGACACTGCTCACCAATGTCGTCGGCTGGACGCACGTCATAGACTCTTTCTATGGCATTCTTGCACATCAGGGCTATGGCCACATTGCAGCGATAACCTCAATAGGCGGCTTGCGTGGAGAGCCGCAAGCCCCTGCTTACAGCGCGTCAAAGGCTTATCAGATAAACTATATGGAGGCTTTGCGCAAGAAAGCCTACAAGGACGGGCGCATCAGTGTCACGGACATCCGCCCGGGACTTGTAGCCACGAGAATGGCAAAGGGCGAGAACCTGTTTTGGGTGATGCCCGTGGAGAAGGCCGTGAGCCAGATAATCAAGGCCATACGGCAGCGGAAGTCCAAGGCTTATGTCACCAAGCGGTGGCACGTCCTTGCCATAATAAGCAAGAATCTGCCCTACTCCCTCTTCAAAAGGATGTAAAAAGCCATTTATCAATCAAAGCCAATAAGCCCTGCCGACAGACAGCGCATATGTGCGGCATGGCTTTATTCATGAAGGTTTCGGGGCTGAAGTCTGGCATCACCATACATCTTCATCATGTACCCATAACATCATCAGGCAGCACAATTCTGACATTCCCTGTCATACAGTTTGGCTGTTCCTTCAAGAACAGTACAAGATGCACTTCCTGACCTCTCTTTATGAAAGGTAGGTATTTCGCCTTTTCGTGCAAAGCAGCCATCAAGCGGTCGGCACTGTCGTTGTGAGTCCACTTACACTCACCTATCAGTATATGCTTCTTGTCGAGCGACTCCGCCACGACATCCAGCTCCACCATCCTGCCGTCCTTACCATCCTGTGGCGGGAAAATCCTGCCCCACCATCGCGAAGCCATGCCATACGCCACTCCATACATGATGTTGCCACTCACATAATCGCGGCAAAGCAGTTCCCAACACTGTCCGTAAAATTGCGGCAACTGCGTCTGTACTACTTGCATCACGGTGTCTGTTTTCCCGAGTTCCAGGATAGAGCGATAAGGCACGATAAACTGATAATGGAAACGAAGCAGTGAGTCGCTGATGTGGTAGAGTCCCTTCTTGCTCTTCTTCAGATTGTCCCCGAAAGGCACTTCACGGCAGACGTAGCCCAAGTCACGCAGTTTCGCCAGAGGTTCCGACAGGGTGCTGGCCTCCTTGCCGGCTTTCGCCGCAATCTCCGATATCTTGTTGGCCCCATTACCGATGAGTGTCAGCAGAGTAGATGCCTGTACCGTATCGCGCATATCATCGCGGAGCAAGCGTTGTGGCTCCTCCATCAAAGGCCCTTGAGGGTCGAGCAAGACCTTGCGTATGGCTGTTTCCCTGTCTGGGTAGTCACGGCGCAACTCCCAGTAACGCGGCACACCGCCCCAAATGGCGAACTCCTCCACCGCTTGGGAGGCATCACACTCCATCGCCTCACTCATGTATTGTGCGGCAATGGGCCGCATCTTTATTATTTCGTTGGCAAGGCCATAAAGAGGAGACTGGCGGTTGAGCACATATCCGTGCATCAACTGCTGGGATGAGCCACACAACAGCAGGTCAAACTTCAGCATTTTCTCGTTCAGAAGTTTCTGGATGACAGAGAGAAGTGTCTCACAACTCTTCACTAAATACGGGAACTCATCCATACATACCAAGATACGTTCGGAGAGCTGATTGTTAAGACTGCGGAAAAGTGATTCCCAATCGGGATATACGACCTTGTCAAACCCTTCGATAACCTCCGCTACCGACTTGGCGAAAGCGGCCCGCTGGACTGTCTCTGCCGATGTGTCACTCAAGAAATAGACTGCATGTTCCTGGGCGTTCACGATATGCTTGATGAGTGTAGACTTACCTATCCTCCTACGTCCATACACTACGATGAACTGAGTACTATCCCTATGGAGGGCACTCTTGATTCGGTCTGTCTCCTTCGTCCTGTCTATCAGTTTCTTAAACTCCATACGCTACTGTTTAGAAGATTATCTTGCACAAAGATAATCTTTCTCAAAGATAATCGCAAGCAATTGAAGTACAAACAGTTGTTACTTATAAATATTTAACTAATCAACGAGCAACGGGGACGTTGATAATGTCTTTATCATTTCACAGAGAGCAGCACTAACGGCATATTTTTGGAATAAGTCCTTGCGCATCATTATACAATGCACTAATTTTGCATCCAATAAAATATCAATAACTACTTCAAATCAGCAGCTATTATGGGACATACTTTCAGCGAATCACCCTCAGAGTACACCTTCAGAAGAGCCACCACAGCCGACACCGACCGCATAATGGAGATAATAGAGCAGGCCAAGCGGCAGATGTGGCGCGAGGGCAAGGACCAGTGGACGGCGGCCTACCCTGCACGCGGCAACATAGATGCCGACATACAGCAGGGCGCGGCGCACGTCATGCTGCATGCCGGCCATATAGTGGCCTACGGCGCGGTGGTGCTCACGGGCGAGCCTGTGTACGAGGAGATACGCGGTCAGTGGCTCACCAATCAGCCCTATGTGGTGCTGCACCGCCTTGCCGTGGCCGACGAGGCCAAGGGCCACGGAGTGGGAGCATGGTTCATGCACGGGGTGGAGCGTGTGGCTGCCGCGGCTGGAGTACACAGCTTCAGGGTAGACACCAACCACGACAACAGCCGCATGCTGCGGCTGCTCGACAAGGAGGGGTTCACCTTCTGCGGCAACGTGTACTACCAGCAGGGTGAGCGCATGGCTTACGAGAAACTGCTCTGAGTGCCGATGCTGACTACGACGGCAACGCTTTCCGACTGGCCAAGTGCCGCCGCGCGGCGCATATACGGCAAAGGCCCTGCACCATGCCCTCTGGAGAGGGGCGCGGTGCAGGGCCTTGTGTTGTGTGCCGTGGGCTGTTACTCTGCAGCGGTGTTGTCGCTGATGAGGTTCTCGCCAGTCATGTCGGCGGGCTGCTCCAGACCCATGATGTGGAGGATGGAGGGAGCCACGTCGGCCAGGCGGCCGTCCTTCACCGTGGCAGAGGTGTTGTCCGTCACGTAGATGAAGGGCACGGGGTTGAGCGAGTGTGCCGTGTTGGGCGTGCCGTCGGGATTGATGGCGTGGTCGGCGTTGCCGTGGTCGGCTATGATTATGGCCTCGTAGCCGTTGGCCTTGGCGGCCTCTATCACGTCATGCACGCAGCAGTCTATGGCATGCACGGCCTTGGCTATGGCGTTGTATATGCCGGTGTGTCCCACCATGTCGCCGTTGGCGAAGTTCACCACGATGAAGTCATACTCCTGAGTGTTGATGGCACCCACGAGCTTGTCCTTCACCTCATACGCGCTCATCTCGGGCTTGAGGTCGTAAGTGGCCACACGGGGCGACGGTACGAGTATGCGGTCCTCGCCCTCGTACGGCTTCTCGCGTCCGCCGTTGAAGAAGAAGGTGACGTGTGCGTACTTCTCCGTCTCGGCGGTGTGCAGCTGTCGCTTGCCCTGCTTGCTGAGATACTCGCCGAGAGTGTCCATGACGTTCTCCTTGGGGAAGAGTATGCCCACGCCCTTGAACGATGCGTCGTACGGAGTCATGCAGTAGTACTTCAGCGCGGGTATGGTGTGCATGCCTTCCTCGGGCATGTCCTGCTGGGTGAGCACCTGCGTCAGCTCCTTGGCGCGGTCGTTGCGGAAGTTCATGAATATCACCACGTCGCCCTCGGCGATGCGGCCGTCTACTGCCGAGTTGTTGATAGGCTTGATGAACTCGTCTGTCACGCCCTCGTCGTAGCTCTCCTGCATGGCCTTCACCATGTCGGTAGCCTGCTTGCCCTTGGCGTCTACGAGCAGGTCGTAGGCCTCCTTCACGCGGTTCCAGCGCTTGTCACGGTCCATGGCATAGAACCGTCCCACGATGCTGGCAATATGTGCCCCGTTGTCAGCGCACACCTGCGTGAGCTTCTCTATGTACGTGATGCCGCTCTTGGGGTCGGTGTCGCGTCCGTCCATGAAGCAGTGGAGGTATGTGTCCTTGAGTCCGTACTCCTTGGCTATCTCCACGAACTTGATGATGTGGTCGAGCGATGAGTGTACGCCGCCAGTGGATGTGAGGCCCATGATGTGGAGCTTCTTGCCCGTGGCCTGTGCGTAGGAGTAAGCCTCCACCACGCCCTTGTTCTGCATGATGGAGCCGTCCTTGCACGCGCGGTTTATTTTCACGAGGTCCTGGTACACCACGCGTCCCGCGCCGATGTTGAGGTGTCCCACCTCGGAGTTGCCCATCTGTCCGTCGGGCAGACCCACGTTCTCGCCCGAGGCCTGGAGCTGCGAGTGTGCGCTCACTGCCGTGAGATAGTCGAGATAAGGTGTGGGTGTGTTGTAGATAACGTCGCCTTTGCCATGTTTGCCGATGCCCCATCCGTCGAGGATCATCAAAAGAGCTTTCTTTGCCATAATTGTATGTAACTGATAATGTTTGTCTGTTGATGCAAAATTACTACAAATAAGCGGAACGGCAAAATTTATCATTCCGTTTTTGTCACCGCCGCCCGCAGCCTCTGGCGGCGTGTGGGCATACAGAAACAGCCGCCCTCGGTGTGGAGGACGGCTGTTCACGTTAGTATGTTATGAAAAATTTGAGAGAACTTGAAACTTCACAGTTTCGTCTTGTTTTACTAAACATGATTTTTTATATAGAGAAAGCATAGAAATTATCGTGCCATGCGTGCGGCGCGTCTGCCCCGCTTCTATATGGATGACGGCCGGGGGGCGCGAAAGTTACACCCGTGGCGCGGAAAATCCGACTTTTAACGGCCTTTAACTAAAATTGCCCTCTACACGCGCCGTCAGCCGAAGAACATGTAGGCTATGGCTATGGCCGCCACCGTGCCCGACAGGTCGGCGAGCAGACCGCACGTGGCCGCGTGGCGCGTGTAGCGTATGCCCACGCTGCCGAAGTACACGGCGAGGATGTAGAACGTGGTGTCAGTGGAGCCTTGCAGCAGACAGGAGAGCCGCCCCACGAACGAGTCGGCGCCGTAAGTGGTCATGGCATCCACCATCATGCCGCGTGCGCCAGAGCCCGAGAGGGGCTTCATGAGCGCGGTGGGCAGTGCTCCCACGAAGTCGGCGTTGCCGCCGCATGCCGCCACCGTCCACTTCACGCCGCTCACGAGCAGGTCCATCGCCCCCGAGGCGCGGAACACTCCTATGGCCACGAGTATGGCCACGAGGTACGGTATGATGCGCACGGCGGTGGAGAACCCGTCCTTGGCCCCCTCGATGAAGGTGTCGTACACGTTGACGTGCTTGCGCATGCCGGCCAGTATGAACGCCACTATTATTGTCATGAGCAGTATGTTGGCCACGGAGGTGCTCACGGTGTTCATCATGTCCTTGTCGAGCTGCCCGAATCCCCATATTATGGCCGCCACGGCCACGCACATGCCGCCGAGCGTGAGTATGATGGTGCGGTTGATGAGGTTGATGTGCTGGTACACCGACGTGATGACGATGCCCGCCATGGTGGAGAAGAACGTGGCCAGGAGTATGGGTATGAACACGTCGGTGGGCTGCTGTGCGCCGAGCTGTGCGCGGTACACCATTATGGAGATGGGTATGATGGTGAGTCCCGAGGTGTTGAGCACGAGAAACATTATCATGGGGTTGGTGGCGGTGTCTTTCTTTGTATTGAGCTCCTGCAGCTGCTCCATGGCCCTCAGTCCGAGCGGCGTGGCGGCGTTGTCGAGGCCGAGCATGTTGGCCGCCATGTTCATGAATATGCTGCCCGTCACCGGATGCCCCTTGGGAATGTCGGGAAACAGCCGCGTGAACACCGGCGAGAGCACGCGTGCCAGCATGTTCACCACGCCGCCCCTCTCGCCTATCTTCATCACGCCGAGCCACAGGCTGAGCACGCCTGTGAGTCCGAGCGATATCTCGAAGGCCGTCTTGGCCGAGTCGAACGTGGAGTTCATCATGGCCGGGAACACCGTGGTGTCGCCCATGAACACGAGTTTCACCACCGCTATGGCGAAGGCCACGAGGAAGAATGCTATCCATATATAATTAAGTACCATCTGCTTCTATCGGTTTTATGGCGGCCGCTCTCACGGCCGCCGCTTCATAAATTCTTGTCCAGGCGGTCAGGTGCCGCCACTCAGTCGGCCTGACGGGCATCGCTGCCGTCGTGCTTCTGCCTTATGAGGCGCGTCTGGCGGAGCACCTCCTTGTAGTGCAGGGCATCTATGCCCGACGCTCCCGCCATCTGCGCCTGTGCGAATGAGTCTATCTTGTCGAGCTGTGCGAGCAGCAGCAGCGCCACGTCGGTGCGGTACTTGGCCACGTTGTCGGGCTGGGCCTCGGTGCCCGTGGGGTTGAGTATGGAGCCCACGCGCGTGAGGTAGCGCATCTCCAGCGAGCGGCGCGACTTGTCGGCGAGGGGCGACTGGCCCGACAGCGGCTTCCACACCGCGCCGAACACGTCGTCGAGATACTCCGTCACGGGATAGGCCACGGAGCTGCGGAACGTGTCGGTGTACATGTTGTTGAGCGTGTATATGTTGAGCAGGGCAGACAGTGCCATGTCGTGCAGGCGGTCGATGAGCACCACAGGGTTGGAGCCTGTCTTTGTGGTGATGGCCTCGGGGAACAGCCACAGGGGCGGCTCGAGCATGTTGCGGCTTACGTACTCCACGGCCTCGCGCTTCTTGGCGGCCGGGGCTATCTCGAAGGGGGCGCGGCCCGGCAGGTTGTTGAGGTAGTTGCCGGAGATGTTCTTCATCACGTGTCCGGCATAGAGGCAGAACTGTCCCCACACGGAGTTGTACATCTCGCGCAGGTCATCGTACTGTCCGTCGTCCTGGTGAGTCCACTTGGGCAGCGCGTCTATCACCCTGCGCAGGTTCTTCAGGCCGTACTCGCTGGCCTTCACGTTGTCGTCGCCGAGGTCCTCCGTCTGCGAGCGCGGGTCCTCGTCGCGTCCCTCGCCGGCAAACCACAGCTGCGGGTTGGCGGCGAGCACCTTGGTGGTCTCCTTCATGAGGCCCTCCTTCTCGGCATACTCGTCGCGGAAGTCGGGACGGTACTGGTAGCCCCACTTTATGGCCCACTTGTCGTAGTCGTTGATGCGCGGGAAGAGTCCGCGCTCGCTGATGCCGTCCTCGGGCTGCGCCACGTAGTTGAAGCGTGCGTAGTCCATGATGGACACGGTGTGGCCGTGCTTCTCCACCCATGCCTTGTCGCGCAGTCTCTCCACCGGCGTGGCGTGACTCGCGCCCATGTTGTGGCGCAGTCCGAGCGTGTGGCCCACCTCGTGCGACGACACGAAGCGTATGAGCTGGCCCATGAGGCGGTCGTCGAAGTGCATGGTCTGCGCCCGCTTGTCGAGCGGCCCGCACTGCGTCATGTACCACTTGGTGAGCAGGTTCATCACGTTGTGGTACCAGCAGATGTGGCTCTCCACTATCTCGCCGCTGCGCGGGTCGGTGACGCAGGGCCCGTAGGCGTTCTCTATCTCCGCCGGCAGGTACCGCAGCACGCAGTAGCGTGCGTCGTCGACGCTCATTGATGGGTCATCGGGCCACTCCTTTCCTATGATGGCGTTCTTGAAGCCTGCGGCCTCGAAGGCCACGTTCCAGTCGTTGATGCCCTGTATGAGGTACGGCACCCACTTCTTGGGGGTGGCGGGGTCTATGTAGTAGACTATGGGCTTGACGGGCTCCACGAGCTCGCCGCGGCGGTAGCGTGCCACGTCCTTGGGCACGAGGCGGTAGCGCGAGACGAACTGCTCTGGCTCGGCCTTGTGCTGCTTGTCGCTGAAGCGCGTGAATGAGCTTGTGAAGTAGCCCACGCGCTTGTCCCACAGACGCTTGCGCATGGGCTGCTCGGGCAGCAGCAGCACCGACGTGTTGAGCCCCAGGGTCACGGCTCCCGCCATGCGCCCGGCACGGGTCTTGTTGTCATTGCCGGGGTTGTAGGTGCGCGTGGTGGCTATCTCTATGTTTATGGGGTACACCTTCATGGTGTCTACGAAGGTGCGCTCGGAGGCCATGCTGCCCAGCTTCATGTCCGTGGAGGTGTTGCGCGGCACGCCCACCACCTGGTTGTCGTTGCGGAAGAGCTGCGTCACCTCTATGAGGCTCGCGCTCTTCGACGGGTGCTCGCCTATTATCTTGAACGACGCCACTATGGGGTCGGTGGTGGAGGCGTGCAGCGTGCGGGCTATGGAGTCGCCCTTGTCGGCCATCTGCGAGAGCACGTATGCACGCAGCAGCATGGTGCCCTGTCCGCGCTTCTCGAAGTACACGGTGGCCTCGTTGGCCTCCTCGCCGGCGAAGCGGCCCAGGCCCTGCGGCACGGAGGTGTAGCGCGTGACGGCGAGCAGATAGCGGCCGAGCAGGCTGTCGGGCACCTCGAAGTACCACTTGTCGTCAATGTGGCGCGTGACGAAGAGCCCGTGGAGCGTGGTGCCGCCCTTCTTTATAAGCTCGTCGTAGTCGTTTTTCTTCTTTTCATCCTTCTTCTCCTCCTTCTTTCCCTTGGCGGAGTCGGCGGCAGCGGCCGCGGGCTTGGCCTTCACTGTGTCGGCGCAGCAGCCCGCAGGGCTCTCTCCGCCGCGTGTCAGTGCTGCCGACAAGCCGGTGGCGAGCATCAGGGCGGTGAGAACGCAAATAAGTGCTTTGTGCATGATGTAATGTGATGTGTTTGTGTAATTGATTTGCAAACTTACACAAAAAAGGACAATTACGTGCCTGTTTTATGAAAAAGATTGCCACTTCGCCACCTATTTATAATATTTGCCGCCACAGTGGCGGCGCGAGGCATGCCCAGCGGCGGTGAGGATAAAGGCATGGGGCGTGCCACGCGGCGGCGTACACGGGCACGGAAAGCGCGAATCGGACGCGCGGCATTATGACAATCCTTTCAAGTAATGTCGCTTTTTCTTCAAATTGCATGCAATAGGCTGTGCTTGCATTAATTTTGCAGGAAAATTTTTTTGCCTATTGCCGAAAACTCTTAACTTTGCCACCGAATGGTTTATAGTCTAATCCCGAGGTCAGGCTGGGCGGTAATAGCGTACTGCCTTTTTCTCGACTTTCATAGAGCCTGTGCCGAAGGACCTTATGGTGGGGCAACTGTTTAGTTCCTCACACGTCGCCTTTTTTGATGGTATGGCGACGAGCATACAAAAGCTCTGCCCTGCGAAGTGTGGAGCTTTTGTCGTATATGCACGCATGGCAGACGCCGCATGTGGCACGGCCCGTGCCACACGCGAATCCAAAGCCATACATACAGAGATACTAATAACGAGAAAACAACATGAGGAAATCGTCATCACGTCTGCTAATCGCGGCCATCGCGGCCGTCACCGTGCTGTGTGCCGCACTCGGCACACGGGCATACAGGCATACGCCCATGAGCCGTACCAACCGTGCCGCGATAGAGCTTGTAGACAGCCTGCTGCCCATGCGCCACACGTTTGATGCCCGCTGCGAGACCGAGTCAGACTCGCTGCTCGCCGCATGCGTGGCCGACACGTGTCCGTCCACACGCTATGAGCTTGCGTGCCGCCTGTACCGCCGCTGCCACCTGTACTCCTTCGACCGCGCACGGCGTGCCGCTGACCTCATGGTGGAGGCCGCTTACCGCATGGGCACGACCGACGCCGTGGTGGAGGCACGCGTATGCCGGGGCTACAACCTCGCACGCAGCGGCTTCTACCGCGAGGCACTCGACACGCTTATGGCCGTGGGAGCCGACACGGGCAGGGTGTCACCGCGCGTGCGTGCAGACTATTACATAAAGGTGGGGCGCGTGTGCCACGACCTCGCCGACTACACTTCCGACAGCATATACACCCCTCACTACAACCGCCTCGGCAACAGCTACCTGCGGCGCAGCCTCAGCCTCACGTCCGACCCAGTGCTGCGTGCATACGTGCAGGGCAAGGTGGCGCTGAAGTCGGGGCGCGTGCGCGTGGCCGAGAGATACTATCTTGAGGCCATAGCCCTGCTCGGCGACGCGCAGGGCGAGCAAGCCGGCATCATGCTCTCCACCCTCGCGCACATCTACCGCCGCCTCGGCCATGCCGACAAGGCCCTGCACTACTACGCCCTCGCGGCGCAGAACGACATACGCCACGCCTTCCTCGACGCGGTGGCCATGCGCGGACTGGCCGAGATAATGTTCTACCACTACTCCGATGCCGACCGCTCGTCGCGCTACATCAACATAGCCATAGCCGACGCGCAGCGCTACGGCACGCGCTCGCGCATCAACCTCATGGGGTCGCTCATGCCTGTGTTCGTTGGGCAGAAGATGCGTGCCGAGCACCGCATGAACGTGTTTCTCATGTCGCTCGCCGCCACTGTCATAGTGCTGTCGCTGTTCCTGGCTGTCGTCATGATGCGCTACCAGCAGCGCAACCGCCAGCTGCACGCCTCGGAGCATGCCCTCGTACACGCCAACGGCCAGCTCAGCGAGGCCAACGATGAGCTCACGCGCTCCAACGCCCTGCTCAACGAGGCCAACAAGATGAAGAACACGTACCTCGGAAGGTTTCTCGACGAGCAGTCGGCACTGGCCATAGAGCTTGACGACTTCGCCATAGTGGCCAACCAGAAGATAAGCAGCGGACAGACGGAGCAGCTCCGAAGGCTCATAGCCGAGCGCGTGGAGAAGCACAACCGCAAGCGCATGCTCGCCGACTTCGACCACACGTTCATGACGCTCTTCCCATCGTTTCTCACCGGCCTCAACGCCCTGCTCCTGCCCGAGCACCGCATGAGCATGCGCGACGGTGGCGAGCTGCCGGCACAGGTGCGCATATTCGCGCTCATACGCCTGGGCATAACCGACAACAACCAGATAGCCCGGGCCCTCGGCTACTCCTACAACACGGTACACAACTACCGTGTACGGGTGAGAAACATGGCTTTCGCTCCGGCCGACTTCGAGCGCAACGTGCTGAGCATAGGTCTGTGACACACTATGGAGCGTATATAATACGCGCTGCACACCGAGCGTAAACGACTGATAATCAGCATCAGCTTGCGTCACGTACCGTATATTCGGCAGATATGGGCGGCAGTGCTGTTGCGCGTGTCGTGGTTTTTATGTAATTTTGTCTCTGCCATAGTGCCGCATGCCCACACAGCAAGGGCGGCACGGCATTACTACCGTACACACAACAATCACACAATAGCAAATGAAAGCAAGAATACTGTTGCTTGCCGTCATCATGGCGGCATCGCTGCGGCTCATGGCCGCAGAACCTGCGCTGGTGCTCCAGAAGGACCGGGTGCAGATAGTGGTCGGCAATGACGAGAGCAGTCCCGTGATGCTCGCCGTGCAGGCTCTGTGCCGCGACTTCGGCAAGGTCATGGGGTTCAGTCCCTCGGTGGTGAGGGCAGGAGAATCTGCAGCACCGGCCGACGGCGTGCAGATAGTGGTAGTAGACGATGCCGCACCGTCGTCGGCACAGCTCCTCGGCACGGCGCAGACGCTCAGCGGCTTCGAGTCGCACCGCGTGAGCTGCCATGCCGCCCAGCAGCGGATAGTGCTCCACGGAGCCGACATGCGCGGCACCATCTATGCCATATACTCCTTCAGCGAGCAGATACTCGGCGTGCCGCCGCTGTGGTACTGGAGCGGATGGCAGCCGCTGCAGCGCGAGCAGATACCAGTGCCCGACGCATACGTGTACTACCGCCCCTCGCCCAGCGTGCGCTACCGCGCGTGGTTTCCCAACGACCAGGACCTGTTCGTGCCGTGGCGTGCCGCATCGGCCGACAACAACGAGCTGTGGCTCGAGACGATGCTGCGCCTGAAACTCAACACCGTGGAGAAGGAGGCCACCGTCACCACGTCGGGGACGCTCAACTCCGAGGCCGCGCTGTACAAGAAGTACGGACTCGTTCTCACGTCGCACCACATGGTGGCGCTCAACAACAGCTTCGCCAACTGGGACAGCTACTGGCGCTACGTGCGCCACACCACGCCGCCCGCACTCTCCGTGGGCGACATGAAGTCGCTCAAGGAGTTCTGGCAGTACTCCATAGACGCGGTGCTCAAGAGCGGCGTGGAGAACCTGTGGCAGGTGTCTTTCCGAGGCAAGACAGACCAGCCGTTCTGGACGGTGTTTGCCGACGCGCCCACCACCGACAAGGAGCGTGCCGAGGTCATCAACCGCATGGTGCGCACGCAGTACGACATGATATGCCAGTCTACTGGCGAGGCCAACCCGTTCGTGCGCATGACGTTCTACGATGAGATATCATCGCTCATGGCCAAGGGCTACCTCGTGCCGCCGGCCGCCACCAACATGCTGTGGACTTTCGTGGCGGGGCGGCGCGACCACTACCCATACGACGACATCGTGGGGTGGACCAACACCGACAACGTGAAGCTCGGCTACTACATGAACCTGCAGTTCTACTCCACAGGAGCGCACCTCGCGCCTGCCGAGGGGCCGTGGAAGATGGAGGCCAACTACCGATACGTGCAGTCGAAGGGGCCCCTCACGTTCAGCGTGGTCAACGCCGGCAACGTGCGTGAGTTCCTCATGGAGATGTCGGCCAACGCCGCCATGATGTGGGACACCGGCACGTACGACACCGACAAGTTCCTCCTGTCGTACTGCGCACAGTACTTCGGTGAGGAGCATGCGGCCACAATAGCGCAGCTCTACCACGACTTCTACTACGCCTACTGGAACCAGAAGAAGAGCGATTTCCCCGGAGGCTTCGACCGCCAATACGTGTTTCAGGACCTGCGTCATGAGCGGGCCATCAAGATGATAAACGACAAGTGGGGCTCCTACGACCCCAACCCCCTCAGCGAGATAGGCTACGAGAGCGTGCCCGGACGCACGTTCCGCATAGAGGGCAGCAGCCAGGTAGACAGCATCATAGCCGGCACGGCCCGCGAGATGACCGCCTTCGCCGACGTGGCACGGCGCTGCGACGCGCTCATGGAGCAGCTGCCCGAGGACAGCCGCACCTTCTTCTACGACAATCTGGCCGCCTACGCGCACTACATGGCCCATCTCAGCACCGCGCTGCACTACTTCGCGCATGCCTACAAGCACGAGTCCGACCGATATGCCGACCTCACGGCTTCGCTCGAGGCCATGACCCAGGCACGCCAGGCACTGCTGCTGACGCAGCACGGGGTGTTCGCCAACTGGTACGACAGCGACGACAAGTTCGACATGAAGGGCAAGATAGACATCATAAAGGGACGGCTGGCCGAGAACGAGGACCTGACGCTCACCAAGCGGCTCATCAAGAACTACGACTTCGAGTACGGACACGACGGCAAGCTCAACCCCGTGGGCTCCATAAGCCGCGGCATACCATACGGATGGGAGTCGGAAGGCGAGCTGAAGAAGGGCGGCAACGGTCTCGACTCATACGGCGTGAACCAGGGCGCGGCCAACTATCACGGCAACAACGTGTGCTGGATAAACTCCGTGCCCATGCCGCAGAAGTTCACGCTCTACCAGACCATCAGCCACAACGACATCGCTCCCGGACGCTATCTCGTGGCGTGCAAGCTGTGGGTGGAGGTGGCCAAGAAGACGAGCTGCCGCCTCTTCGCCAACGACAACGTGCAGTACTACGGTACGGAGGGCGACTATACCAACCTGCTCACGCCCGGTGAGCACAACACCTACGCAGGATATGCCGGCGGTGCCAACAACGAGTTCGTGCTCAAGGACATGGAAGTGGTGGTAGACGTGGCCGAGGGCGACGACCTCACCATAGGCATCAAGACGGGCAACCGCAAGAACAACGGCACTACGGCCACCGACAATGCCGGGTGGTTCAAGGTAGACTTCTTCCGCATACACCGCCTCGACACCCCTACGGGCATTGCGCCTGTTGCCGCCGCGCCCTCCACGGCAGCGGCCGGCAGCACGTACAACATCGCAGGACAGCGTGTCGCCGCCACGAGCAAGGGGCTGCTCATACGCCACGGACGCAAGTTCGTGAACCGCTGACCAATCGCACCGCGCAACACACTGGCACACAGTACGTTGCAAAACAGACCGTTTTACAACGCGAAACGGCCCATTTCGCACGATGAAATGGCCCGTTTCGCAAGCTGATTCGGGCCATTCCGCGAGCCGCTCCGGGCAAGAGGCTGAGATGCATCGGACAAGGAGTAAGGATATTTCGTACAAGAGACAAACACTTTAAGCAAAATAACAACACACACAATGAGACATCTACGCTACACATTGCTATCATTCATCGTAACGGCCACGGCCATGCTGCCGGGCCACCTCAGCGCACAGATAGCGCTGACAAACGACACCGACGGTGCCGCCTTCGCCCTCGTGGCCGACGGCCGCGCCGCCGCCATAGCCATCGACGGCGCCGATGCCGAGGTGGTGACCACCGCCGCAGGCATGCTCTCAAGCGACATAGAGGCGGTGAGCGGACTGAAACCCGCGCTCACCGACACGCCGTCGGGCACCGCCGTCATAGCGGGCACCATAGGGCAGAGCAAGTTCATCGACAAGCTCATAGCCGACGGCAAGCTCGACGCGTCGGCAGTGGCCGGCAAGTGGGAGGCTTTCGGGCTGCAGGTGGTAGACCATCCCACCGACGGCACGTCCAAGGCTCTCGTGGCCTACGGCTCCACACCGCGCGGCACGGCCTATGCCCTGCTCGAGGTGTCGCGCATCATAGGCGTGTCGCCGTATATATGGTGGGCAGACGTGGTGCCCACGCACCACAGCCGGCTGCTGCTCAGCGGCACGTCGCTCACCGTGGGAGAGCCCTCGGTGAAGTACCGCGGCATATTCATCAACGACGAGGACTGGGGACTCTTCCCCTGGGCGGCGAAGATGATGGACCCCGAGCGCGGCAACATCGGCCCCAACGCCTACGCGCGTGTCATGGAGCTGCTGCTCCGTCTGCGTGCCAACACGCTGTGGCCAGCCATGCACAGCTGCTCGGAGGCGTTCTGGGCCAACAAGCAGAACCTGCCCGTGGCCAAGAGATACGACATAGTGCTCGGCTCAAGCCACTGCGAGCAGATGCTCCGCGACAACGAGTGGGAGTGGCGGCGCTATGACAACAACTCGGGCACTAACGAGAACTGGAACTACGTGACCAATAAGGCCAAGATACAACGCTACTGGGAGGAGCGCGTGGTCGAGAGCAAGGGCTACGATGCCATGTACACCATGGGCATGCGCGGAGTGCACGACTGGGGCATAAGCGGCTACCCGTCCACGCAGGACAAGGTGCGCGGACTCACCGAGATAATATCGTACCAGAGGTCGCTCCTCGACAAGCACATAGGCCCCGCGGCCACCGTACCGCAGATTTTCATTCCCTACAAGGAGGTACTCGACGCATACAACGCCGGTCTGCAGGTGCCCGATGACATCACCCTGACGTGGGTTGACGACAACCACGGCTACATACGCCAGCTGCCGCGCACCGCCGAGCAGCAGCGCAGCGGCGGCAACGGCATATACTACCACCTGTCGTACTGGGGCACTCCCAACGACTACCTGTGGCTCTGCTCCACATCGCCGTCGCTCATCAGCTATGAGCTGACCAAAGCCTACGACAACGGCGTGCGCAACCTGTGGATAATAAACGTGGGCGACATAAAGCCCGCCGAGGCAGAGCTCGACTTCTGCATGCGACTCGCGTGGAACGTGGACGAGTGGCGGCCGCAGAACGCGCACGCCTTCAGCCGCCAGTGGGCCGCCGAGACGTTCGGTGAGGGCCTCGCCGACGACATAGCGGCCATCAAGGCCGAGTACTACCGCCTCGGGGCAGGGGGCAAGCCTGAGCACGTGTTCGCCGTGCGCTACACCGACGACGACCGCGACGCACGCATCGACGCATACAAGGCTCTCGCCGACAAGGTGGATGCCGTGAAGGCATCCGTGCCAGCGGAGCTCCACGACGCATACTTCGAGCTGATAGAATACCCAGTGAAGGGGGCGTACTACATGAACGTAAAGACCTTCCGCGCGGCCGAGAGCATAACCCTCGCGGCCGCAGGACAGCGCGACAAGGCCCTCAGCTACGCCGCCGAGGCACGCCGCGCCTACCGCATGATAACCGACCTCACCGCGCAGTACAACCACGACATTGCCGGCGGCAAGTGGAACGGCATGATGGATTGCCGCCCGCGCCAGCAGTCGCAGTTCTACATGCCGGCCACGGCCACGCCCTCATCGGTGAGCAGCGTGGTGGCCGACGTGCAGCGCACCGAGGAGGCAAGCGTCGACGGCGGGGCGTTCTCTGCCAGCAGCGGCAACGTGTCTGTCATAGAGGGCTTAGGCATCGGCAAGGCATCGGCCACGGTGCTGCCGCTCGACATGCGCAAGTACTCCGCCTCAGATGCCGCCGCACCGTGGGTGGAATATGACGTGCCAGTGCGCAAGGGCATCAACACCATATCGGCACGCTGTCTGCCTACGTTCCCCGTGAACTCCAGCTACGACCTGCGCGTGGCTCTCTCCGTAGACGGCGGCACCCCCACGGTATGCTCTCTCAAGACCGTCGCCACCGAGGGCAAGTGGAACTCCACCGTGCAGCAGGGCTTCAACGACGCCACCATAAGCTACATGGCGGCCGCCGACGGCTCGGTCAAGCTGCGGGTGAGGCTCCTCGACCCGGGAGTGGTGGTCAGCCAGATACGCAACACGTACCCGGAGTCGGCCGAGGAGTCGCTCACCGCGCGGCTGCTATGCAACCCCGACTTCGAGCTGGGCACCGACGGGCAGCCCAACCCGGCCGGCAACATCTGCCGTGGCATACCGTACGGATGGAGCAGCGAGGGCACTCTGCTCAACGGTGCCAACGGCAAGCAGTCGTATGGCATCAACCAGGATGCCGCCAACCTGCACGGTTCCAACGTGTGCTGGATAAACTCCGTGCCCATGCCGCAGAAGTTTGAGCTGTCGCAGACGGTGGCAGCGGCCGACATTGAGCCCGGCATCTACCGCGTGTCGTGCATGCTGTGGGTGGAGGAAGGCAAGAAAACGAGCATCCGTCTCTTCGCCAACGACAACGTGCAGTACTACGGCACGGAGTCTGACTACACCCGTCTGCTCACCCCTGGCGAGAACAACACCTACGCAGGGTATGCCGGACAGAGCGGCTCGGGGCCCTTCACGCTCATGCCCATGACGGTGTACGTGGAGGTGGCCAAGGGCGATGACCTGAAGATAGGCATACGCTCGGGCAACCGACGCAACGACGGCACCACCGCTACCGACAACGCAGGGTGGTTCAAGGTAGACAACTTCCGTATAGAAAAGGTGAGCCAGATGCCGTCAGACGATGCCGATGACCTGCAGCTCACGCGTGAGCTCATCACCAACTACGACTTCGAGCAGTACAAGTCGGGCACGAAGGTCTACGACAACCCGTCGGGCACCACGCGCCGTGGCACCATATACGGCATATACGGATGGACTGTGAAGGGGCAGTTCCCCGGCGACTCCTACGGCATAAACAACGATGTGGCCAACCCTCACGGCAACAACGCCTGCTGGTTCCTGCCCAAGAACGGCTTTATGCCCGATGACTTCCGCCTCCAGCAGACCATCCCCGCCTCCAAGCTGCGCCCCGGCCGCTACATGGTGTGCTGCCGCCTGTGGGCTGAGGAGGGCTACCTGTCAGACCTCGCGCTGTTCGCCAACAACAGCGTGCAGTACTATGGCATGGACATAGACTACGGCAAGAACACCGACAGCAGCGCCGACTGCACGTTCGCCGGGTACGTAGGCGGACAGAACGGCAACTTCCAGTTGCAGGACATGTACGTGTACGTAGACGTGAAGGAGGGCGACGACCTCACCATAGGCATACGCTCGGGCAACACCACGGCCGACGGCACGCCATCGGCCGACTACCGCAACGGATGGTTCAAGACCGACTTCTTCCGCATATACCGCATGCAGGACACCGACGGCATAGCATCCGTGCGCACAGACGGCGCGTCATCCAGTGCCATATACAACCTCAAGGGGCAGCGTCTGCCCTCGGCCAAGGCCATGAAGCGCGGCGTGTACGTGGTGGGAGGCCGCAAGATGCTCGTCAGCAAGTAGCCCGATGCCAGCCGCTGTGGACGGACACCTATATTTATAATGTCTGCCACAGGCTGTCATACGCATAATCACAAGCTCTCATACGGGCTCAGACACGGCAGAAAGAGCCGCGTCTGAGCCCGTTATCATATCCGCCATACGCGTCCCTGCGCCATATACATACTTATTATAATGCCGCAAATATTTGTCATAACGGATTTTTGTCGTATCTTTGCAGCCGATAAGCTGCGGCACAATACCATTATGCCTTGCCTGATAACAGCCTCATCACCGTGACGAAACAGAAAGATAAGATAAACCAATCAACAATTATCAATATGAAAAATGCTTTATTATGCCTCGCCTTACTGGGCGCCAGCGCAGCCGGTTACGCCGCCGACACGGTGCAGCCGACATTCACTGAGTGGCACGACTTGCAGGTGAACGAGATCAACCGATTCCCACTGCACGCCAACTTCTTCGCCTACGAGAACCGAGACGCGGCACTTCGCGGCGACATGAAGTCGTCGTCCAACTACCTGTCCATAGAGGGCGCGTGGAAATTCAACTGGGTGGCCGACGCTGACAAGCGGCCCACCGACTTCTATAAGACCGACCTCGACGACTCTTCATGGAAAACCTTTCAGGTGCCCGGCATCTGGGAGGTGAACGGCTACGGCGACCCGGAGTACGTAAACGTAGGTTTCGCCTTCCGTGGGCACTACAAGAACGAGGTGACGGAGATTCCCACCAAGGGCAACCACGTGGGCAGCTACCGACGGGTGATAGACATCCCCGACTCATGGGACGGCAGACAGGTCATCGCCCACTTCGGAAGCGTCACATCAAACATGTACCTCTACGTCAACGGTCAGTTCGCAGGCTACACCGAGGACTCCAAGGTGGCCGCCGAGTTCGACATCACGCCATACCTCAAGAAGGGCAAGAATCTCATAGCCTTCCAGACATTCCGCTGGTGCGACGGCTCATACTCCGAGGACCAGGACTTCTGGCGCCTCAGCGGTGTGGCACGCGACTGCTACCTGTTCAGCCGCAGCAAGGCCGCGCACATCGACAACATACGCATCACTCCCGACCTCGACGCGCAGTACCGCGACGGAAAGCTCGCCGTGAACCTCAACATGAAGGGCAACGCCGTGTTCGTTCTCGACCTCATAGACCCCTCGGGCAACCAGGTGAGCCGCAAGGTCATCAACGCCTCCAAGGTGAAGAACAAGAACGGCAAGAGCCCGGCCGTGCTGTCACACACCGTGTACTTCGACGTGGCCAACCCTCTGAAGTGGACCGCCGAGACCCCTAACCTCTACACGCTCGTGGCCACCGTGCGCATGAACGACAAGGACGTGGAGTCCATACCGCAGAAAGTGGGCTTCCGCAAGGTGGAGATAAAGGACGGACAGCTGCTCGTCAACGGCAAGGCCGTGCTCATAAAGGGCGCCGACCGCCACGAGATGGATCCCGACAAGGGCTATGTGGTGACACGCGAGCGCATGATACAGGATCTCGAGATCATGAAACGCTTCAACATCAACGCCGTGCGCACGTGCCACTATCCCGACGACCCCGTGTGGTATGACCTCTGCGACCAGTACGGTATATACCTCTGCGCCGAGGCAAACCAGGAGGGTCACGGCTTCGGATATGAGGAGAACTCGGTGGGCAAGCTCCCCATCTTCGCCAAGCAGATACTCCAGCGCAACCAGCACAACGTGATGATGCAGTTCAACCATCCCAGCATCATATACTGGTCACTGGGCAACGAGACCGTGGACGGGCCCAACTTCACCGCCGCATACAAGTGGGTGAAGAGCACGGACCCAAGCCGTCCCATACAGTGGGAGCGTGCATGGCTCGGCGACAACACCGACATCTTCTGCCCGATGTACTACCCCCACGACGCAAGTGAGAAGTATGCCGCCGACCCCAAGAGCACCAAGCCGTTCATACAGTGCGAGTACGCGCACGCCATGGGCAACTCCTGCGGCGGATTCAAGGAGTACTGGGAGCTCATACGCAAGTACCCCAAGTACCAGGGCGGATTCATCTGGGACTTCGTAGACCAGGGTCTGCACGGCAAGGGCAAGAACGGCGCGGCCATATACACCTACGGCGGCGACTACAACAGCACCGACCCGAGCGACAACAACTTCAACTGCAACGGACTGGTAAGCCCCGACCGCGTGCCCAACCCGCACATGTACGAGGTGGGCTACTACTACCAGAACGTGTGGGCAGAGCCCGTAGACCTGCAGAAGGGCGAGATAAGCGTACACAACGAGTACTTCTTCCGCGACATAGACAACTATGAACTGCACTGGACAGTGATGGAGGACGGCGTGGAACGGCAGTCGGGCACCGTGGCCGACATCAAGGTGGCGCCGCAGCAGACCGCCGTCGTGAAGCTGCCCTACGACCTCTCCAAGCTCACCTCCAAGCGTTCGGAGGTGCTGCTCAACATAGAGTTCCGCTTGAAGAAGGCCGAGCCGCTGATGAAGGCGGGCCAGACCGTGGCCTACCGTCAGCTGGAGCTGCGCCCGTGGAGCGGCAACGACCTCAGCGCCGAGGCCGCACGCCAGCAGGCCATGATGCAGACGGCGGCCCGTAAGGTGAAGCTCGACAACGGCAAGAAGTCGGGCGTGCTCTCAGTAAGCAGCCCAGTGCTCGACATAGCGTTCGACGGCAAGACAGGATTCATCACCCGCTACACCGTCAACGGGCGCAAGCTCATCGCCGACGGAGGCTCACTGAAGCCCAACTTCTGGCGTGCCGTCACAGACAACGACATGGGCGGCGGCATCAACAAGGCTTACAAGGCATGGTTCCACCCCGACATGCAGCTCCGCTCGGTAGAGCTCGCCAAGGGCGACAAGAAGTCTGCCACCGCCGCCACTGTGAAAGCCGTCTACGACATGCCCACGGTGAAGGCCGTGCTCACGCTCACCTACACCATAGCGGTAGACGGACAGATGAACGTAGTACAGGCCATGACCACCACAGCGGGCGAGAAGGTCAGCGACATGTTCCGCTTCGGCATGGTGATGGAGCTCCCCTACACACTCGACAACAGCCAGTTCTACGGCCGCGGCCCCGTGGAGAACTACGCCGACCGCAAGCTCTCGCAGGACATAGGCATATACAAGCTCACCGCCGACGAGCAGTTCTACCCCTACATACGTCCGCAGGAGAACGGCACGAGAAGTGACATACGCTGGTGGAAACAGACATACAGCGACGGCACGGGATTCACCCTGACGGCCCAGGGAGCCTTCTCTGCCAGCGCACTGCACTACACCATCGACGACCTCAACGACGGCGATGCCAAGACCCAGCGTCACTCGCCCGAGGTACCGAAGTCTAAGTACACCAACCTCTGCATAGACCTCGTGCAGACAGGCGTGGGAGGCGTGGACTCTTGGAGCCAGAACGCCATAGCACTGCCCAAGTACCGCGTGCCGTACAAGGACTACACGTTCTCGTTCACCATCACTCCCGACAAATAAGACGACCCGAGTGAGCACATAATCCACGCCCTGCCAAGGACACAAGAGCGGCCAAAGACCGACCGCCCTCATGCCCTTGGCAGGGCGTAATCTGTTTAATACGTTTCCGCCCAGAACATTTCCGCATCTGACTATCGGGTTTCCAATCAGAATTTATTGGCCGAGACTTTGCCTATAAAATCAGTTGTCAGGCAATATTTGACAACTGCCACTGACGGAAAGAGCTATAACGTCACATTTTTCGAGCAGAATACGACATTTCATGCTAAAAGTTTGGCGGCTCCAGATTTTCAGAGTATATTTACGACAAAAATCATATAGCACATGCCAGAGATTGCCAGATTCTATGGAATCATCATAAAGATGTTCTTCAAGCCTAAAGAACATGAACCTTCTCATATACATGCCATTTTACAATGAGTATGTAGGTCTTTTCAATATCAAGACATTCGAGATGTTCGAAGGAGATCTTCCCCAAAAGGCTCAAGAGTTAGTGACTGAATGGCTCTCGCTTCATTCTGACGAGCTTCAGAAGATGTGGGACAAGCAGATAATAACAAAACTTCCACCACTATGATACCAAGGATAAAGAAACTGTCAGTTCTTGACGACTATATCCTCTTCGTCGAATTCGATGATGGATATAAAGTAATGTACGATGTGAAAGACGATATCAACACACTCCCCTCATTTCGTGCATTAGTAGACGTATATGGGCTTTTCAAGCAAGCACGGTTGGATTCGAGCCGTACATGCGTATATTGGAACGACCAGATAGACCTTGCCAGCGATAGCATTTACGAGTACGGCAAGGCTGCATAAGAAACCAAACCACATGAATACAAGAAAGAAAACCAGTCCGCTGCCTCTGGTCATAGTATTGGCAGCCGTGTGCCTGTTGCCGTTTCTCGGGCTCACGGAGTTCAGCACCAAGGGAGAGCCGCGCGAGGCCGTGGTGGCCGTGTCGATGATAGACAGCGGCAACTGGGTGCTGCCCGTCAACAACGGCGGCGACATACCCTACAAGCCACCGTTCTTCCACTTCTGCATAGCACTGCTGTCTATGGTGCAGGGCTATGTGTCCGAGGCCACGTCGCGCATGCCGTCGGCCCTGTCGCTGATAGCCATGATAGGGAGCGTGTGCGCGTTCTACACCAAGCGGCGCGGGGCACGCGTGGGCGTGCTGGCATCGCTGCTCCTGCTCACGTCCTTTGAGGTACACCGCGCCGGCACCAACTGCCGCGTGGACATGATGCTCACCGCCTGTACCGTTGGGGCCATGCTCCTGCTCTACCGATGGCATGAGCGCGGAGCACGCGGCGTGCCCTTCTGGGCCGTGGCGTGCATGAGCTGCGCGGTGCTTACCAAGGGCCCCGTGGGCATGCTGCTGCCGTGCCTGGCGTGCGGACTGTTCATGCTCACGCAGGGCACGCGCCTCACCACCGCGCTGTGGAAGCTCTCCGTGGCCGGACTGCTGTCGCTCGTGGTGCCCGCGCTGTGGTATGTGGCGGCATGGGGGCAGGGCGGCGACGCGTTTCTCAACCTCGTGCTGGAGGAGAACGTGGGCCGCATGACGGGCAGCATGAGCTACGACTCGCACACGCACGCCTTCCCGTACAACTTCTTCACGCTCGCCACAGGATGGCTTCCGTGGACTCTGCTCCTGCTCTACTCGCTCTTCGCACTGCCGCTGCGCGGCTATGCCGCACGGCTGAGGGGCGGCGTGCACCCCGCTGACGCGCTCTCGCGGCTCCTCGCCAAGGCCAAGGCCGACCCCGTACAGGCATACACGTGGATAGCCCTCGCCACGGTGTTCGTGTTCTACTGCTTCCCGTCGAGCAAGCGCAGCGTGTACCTACTGCCGTGCTATCCGTTCGCCGCCGTGCTGCTGGCGCAGTACATGCTGTGGCTTGAGAGGCGCGGCAGCCGCGCCCTCGGGTGCTACGCCGCCACGATAGCGGCGATAGGCATCGTGCTGTCGGCGGCCTTCGTGGCGCTGAGGTGCGGAGCAGTGCCCACGTCGCTGCTCGGCATGGGCCGCCATGCCGACGAGAACATGCGCATAGTGGGCGCATTGTCCGCCGGCCCCTTGTACTGGTGGCAGTGGCCCATGGCCCTGCTACCGCTGATGGCGGGCATCGCCGCGCTGCGTGAGCGGCGCCGCCACGCGCTGTGGGCCATGACGGCACCACTGCTCACGGTGTTTCTTGCCCTCGACTCGGTGTTCCTGCCCACGGTGATGAACGCCAAGTCGCTGCGCCCCATGGCGGCACTCGTGCGCCACTATGCCGGCGGCGAGCCCGTGTACTCGTACATCTCCATACCCATGCTCCACTTCTTCGGTGCCAACTTCTACCTGCACGACGGCATAGGACAGTTTGAGCAGCGCCACGGCAACAACGATGCCACGGCCGCGCCGGGCGAGAAGGTGGCCACACCCGACCACGGCATGCTGCTCATACCCGAGTCTGACCGCGCCGACTTCATACACCGCTACGCCCATGCCTACACGTTCCGCCTCGTGGGAAAGACCCCCTACCGCATGAGCGAGGTGCGCGACAACGTGTATTTCTACCGCTTCCAGCGCCGATAAGACACCGCTGACCGCTGCCGCAGTAGCAACGGCGGAAACAAATGATACTCAATGAGTTACAAAACGGCCCATTTCGCTGTGCGAAACGGCCCATTTCACGAGCCAAAACGGCCCATTTCGCGCTGCGAAATGGGCCGTTTTGCATGACACTACCGCACGCCATGGCTCAGTGGGCAGCAATATTTGTCAAAACATTTTGCAGTTCCGATTTTACAATGTCACGATGAGCATAGGTTCCACCATAACGACCAGCTTTCGCCATAATACCAATAGCACCTGTCCTTTGAATCCACGCCTTCACAGAAAGCACGAAATTGTTGCTACCTGCTGCATTTTTAATTGTATCGAATTCGGTACAATTAAAATTCTGGTTATATAACATTTCCCATTCACCAAGATATTCTATGGTGCTTTTAAGGCTCATCCATCTGAAGATAATGTGCTCCTGCATTTGGCTATGTGCCATATCGGTCAAGGATATATAATCCTCGTTTTGCACATTGACAACTGATATTTCGGTATTTTCAACTTTTATCTTTGCCATAATTCTTAGTTTTTAGTCACCACATATCTGCGGATGCATGTACTTTCCACACGGCACGTTTGATATTTGGATGCTGCTGAAGCATGTATAACAACATAGCCCCACCGTCAACGAAAGGCTCTATGAATGCCTCTCCGTCACTTCACGTACTTGATGTGCGCGAACACCGGGTAGTGGTCAGAGGGTGCGCGGCGGGTGTACTTCTTGAAGCGTATCTCGGAGGGAGCGTCCTTGCCCTTCACTTCCTTGGCGCCCTCCACGGGAGTCCAGTAGGCGTTGGTGAGGATGCCGTAGCGGTCGACGCTGAACTTCGGCGAGAGGAAGATGTGGTCTATGCGGCTCGTGCTGAAGCGGTTGGTGTCGAAGGAGTTGAACGTGCCGTTCTCGGCGAAGCGCAGGCGTGCCGAGGTGTACGAGTCCTTCAGTATGCCCGAGTCGGTGAATATCTTGAATATCTCGTTGTTCTGGTCTACGTTGAAGTCGCCCGTCACCACCACGGGAGCGCCCTTGGCTATCTCGCGTATCTTGCTCACTATGAGCTTGGCGGCCTCACGACGCGCCACGATGCCCACGTGGTCCATGTGCAGGTTGAAGTAGTAGAACTTGAATCCCGACTTCAGTTGCTTGAACTTTCCCCACGTGCAGATGCGTATGCATGCCGCGTCCCAGCCCAGCTTGGGCGTGTCGGGGGTCTCGTTGAGCCAGAAGTTGCCGTGGTCGAGGAGCTTGAGGTGGTCTTTCTTGTAGAATATGGCCGAGTACTCGCCGGCCTCCTTGCCGTCGTCGCGGCCCACGCCTATGTAGTCGTAGTTGTCGAGTGCGGCACGCATGTCGCGGAGCTGCTGCACGAGCACCTCCTGTGTGCCGAAGGCATCGGGAGCCTCGAAGTTCACCTGATTGCAGAGCACCTTGCAGCGCGTGGCCCACACGTTGCCGTTCTCCTCGTCGCCCTTGTTGCGGTTGCGAATGTTGTAGGTGCCCACATAGAGCGACTGTGCGCTCAGGGCTGCCGCCACGAGCAGTGCCATGGCGGTGGAAATGAGTCTTTTTCTCATATTATAGTATGTAAGTTATTAAAGTTATCTTCTTATATTTAATGTCAAGAATTAGAAAATTTTTCTTCAATTTTTGATTCTATATTTAAGAGCAACATCTCTATATAAGAAGAAAAAATTCTCTAATTCTTGACAAAACAATCATGACCGCACGAAGCGTCAGCGGCGGCTGGCGCGTGCCTTCTTCTGCTTCTTGGCAGCGGTCTTGTGCTCGTTGGAGAACGAGTACGGGAAACTGTCGGCCGTCACGCCGCGGCTCTTGTTGGGCTGTGCGCCCATCTCAAACTCTATCTTGCCGCCGGCCATGAGGTCGTCGTGCGTGATGTAGTTCTTGCCGTAGGGCTTGCCGTTGAGCGTCATGGCCTGTATGTATTTGTTGGCGGAGCTGTTGTCGTCGGCGTCTATCTCGAGCGTGCGGCCGTTCTCGAGGTGCAGCTTCACCTCATCGAAGTAGGGCGTGCCGAGCACATACTGTCCCGAGCCGGGGCACACGGGGTAGAAACCGAGGGCCGAGAACACATACCATGCCGAGGTCTGGCCGTTGTCCTCGTCGCCGCAGTAGCCGTCGGGATGCGCGGAGTAGAGTTTGTCCATGACCTCACGGAGCCAGTACTGCGCCTTCCAGGGCTGGCCGGAGTAGTTGTAGAGGTATATCATGTGCTGTATGGGCTGGTTGCCGTGGGCATACTGTCCCATGTTCATGACCTGCATCTCGCGCTCCTCGTGTATCATGCGTGCCTTGGCCACAGGCGGCACGATGAAGGTGGAGTCCATCATCTGGTTGAAGCTGTCGGCTCCGCCCATGAGGTTGATGAGTCCCTGCGGGTCGTGGAACACGCACCACGTCCAGTGCCAGGTGTCGCCCTCGGTGAAGGAGCGGCTCCAGTCGGTGGGGTTGAAGGGTGTCTCGAACTTGCCTGCCGAGTCCTTGCCGCGCATGAGGCGCAGCGACGGGTCGAACACGTTGCGGTAGTTCATGGCACGCTGCGCGTACACTGCTATGTCCTTCTCGGGCTTGCCGAGCTTGCGGCCGAGCTGGTATATACACCAGTCGTCGTAGGCATACTCCAGGGTGCGTGCCACGCTCTGGCTCTTCTTGTCGCAGGGCACGTAGCCTAAGGAGTTGTACAGCTCATACCCGTCGCGGCCCGTAGACGACACCTTCGGGTGTACGGCGTTGGCACCGTGCAGCACGGCCTCCCACAGTTTCTCTATGTCGTAGCCGCGCTGGCCCTTGAGGTATGCGTCGGCCACGATGGAGGCCGAGTTGTTGCCCACCATGCACCCGCGGTGGCCCGGGCTGGCCCACTCGGGCAGGAATCCGCTCTCGAGATAGGCGTTGACGAGGCCCTCCTGCATCTTCTGGTTCATGGAGGGGTACATCATGTTGAGGAAGGGGAAGAGGCAGCGGAAGGTGTCCCAGAAGCCCGTGTCGGTGAACATGTAGCCGGGCTTCACCTCACCGTTGTAGGGTGAGTAGTGCACGATGTTGCCCTGTGCGTCCTTCTCGTAGAACGAGCGCGGGAAGAGCACCGAGCGGTAGAGGCAGGAGTAGAACGTGCGCAGATGGTCGGTGTTGTCGTCATCGACCTCTATGCGGCCCAGCACGTCGTTCCACCGCTTGCGTCCGTTGTCCATCACCGCCTCAAACGGTGCATCGCCCACCTCTCCGAGGTTGCGTATGGCCTGCTCGGGGCTTATGAACGACGAGGCCACGGTCACTCTCACCATCTCGCCACGGCTCGTCTTGAAGCCCACGATGGCTCCGGCGTGGTTGTCGGTGGACTTGAGCTTGCCCTCGGTGAGCTTGCCCCCGGCCACGGTGGCGGTGTAGGTGAAGGGGTGGTCGAAGCGTGCCACAAAGTAGTTCTTGAAGTTCTGCGGCACGCCGCCGCTGTTGCGCGTGGTGTAGCCCACTATCATGTTCTTGCCGGGGATGACTTCCACCTCCGAGCCGCGGTCGAACGCGTCCACCACGATGTACGCGGCATCGGTCTGCGGGAAGGTGAAGCGCATGACGCAGGCACGCTCCGTGGGAGCCATCTCGGCCACCACGTCGTAGTCGGCGAGGTATGTGCGGTAGTAGTAGGGCTTGGCCACCTCGGCCTTGTGCGAGAACCATGAGGCACGCTTGTCCTCGTCAAACTCGGGCTTGCCCGTCATAGGCATGATGGAGAACTGGCCGTAGTCGTTGATCCAGGGGCTCGGCTGGTGCGTCTGCTTGAATCCGCGTATCTTGTCGTGCCAGTACACGTAGGCCCATCCGTCGCCCATCTTGCCCGTCTGCGGCATCCAGAAGTTCATGCCCCACGGCATGGCGATGGCGGGATAGGTGTTGCCCGTTGACAGCTCAAACTTCGACTCCGTGCCCACGAGCGGGTTCACGTAGTCTACAGGAGACAGTTTGTCGCTCTTTGCCATGGCGCCCACTGACGAGAGCAGCGCAAGAGCCAGGCAAACGATAGTTTTTCTCATTGTGACTTATATTTTAATGTTATTACTTGATGTATTGTTTATGATTAGTCAGATATCCGACTACAAAAGTAATGATAAAAAGCCGAAAAGCGCATGGCGCGGCCCGAAAATGCGCCCACGGCACGGCGGCGGCACGCTTTTTGTGGCCGCAGGGAGGTGAAATCCATTAATTTTGGCTAATTTTGCACCGCACAACATACACATTATCATACATATCACACGTATGGCCAATTTAAAGTCACTGGCAAAAGACACTGCCATATACGGCCTCAGCAGCATAGCCGGCCGTTTCATCAACTACCTCCTCGTGCCGATACAGACCACGGCGTTCGCCGCCAGCGGCGGACAGTACGGCGTGGTGACCAACATCTACGCCTACACGGCGCTGCTGCTGGTGATACTCACCTACGGCATGGAGACCACATTCTTCAGGTACGTCAACAAGAGCGGCGAGGACCCGCAGCGCGTCTACTCCACGGTGCTCATATCGGTGGGCTCCACGGCCCTGCTGTTCGTGGCGCTGGTGCTGGCGTTCCTGCCGCAGATAGCCACGTTCATGAAGTACCCCGACCACGAGGACTGGGTGGCCGTGATGTTCGTGTGCGTGGCCATAGACGCCTTCAAGTGCATACCCTTCGCCTACCTGCGCTACGAGAAGAAGGCCCTCAAGTTCGCCACGCTGCAGCTTGTCAACATAGTGCTCAACATAGTGCTCAACCTGCTGTACCTCATAGTGCTGCCCGCGCTGCGCATCAACCCCTTCGGGCTGTACGACGAGAGCTTCACCGTAGACGTGGGCATGGTGTTCTACATCAACCTCGTGTGCACCGCCGTGGTGCTACTGTGCTTCCGCAAGGAGCTCACGGGCTTCCGCTGGCGATTTGACACGGCCCTGTGGCGGCGCATGCTGCGCTACGCCTGGCCGCTGCTCGTGCTCGGCATAGCCGGCATACTCAACCAGACGCTCGACAAGATAATATTCCCCTATCTCTACGACGGCAGCGACGAGAAGACACAGCTCGGCATATACGGGGCCGCCACCAAGATAGCCATGATCATGGCCATGATAACCCAGGCCTTCCGCTACGCCTACGAGCCGTTCGTGTTCGGCAAGTCCAAGGACAAGGACAACCGCGCCACCTACGCCAAGGCCATGAAGTACTTCATCATATTCACCCTGCTGGCCTTCCTCGTGGTGATAGCCTACCTCGACGTGCTGCGCTACGTCATTCCCAACCAGAGCTACTGGCCCGGCCTGAGGGTGGTGCCCGTGGTGATGGCGGCAGAGATAATGATGGGCATATACTTCAACCTGTCGTTCTGGTACAAGCTCATAGACAAGACCATATACGGCGCGTGGTTCTCGGCAGCGGGCTGCCTCATGCTCATAGCAGTGAACGTAGCCTTCGTGCCGCAGTACAGCTACATGGCATGCGCGTGGGGAGGCGTGGCCGGCTACGGCACGGCCATGCTGCTGTCTTACTTCATAGGGCAGCGCAAGTACCCCATAGCCTATCCGCTGAAGGACATAGCGTGCTACGTGGCGCTGGCCGCCGTGATATACGCCGGTCTCACACTGTCTAACAGCATGCTGCCGCTGGCCGCCGCGCTGGCCGTCAACACGCTGCTCGTGGCGGTATTCGCCGCCTACATAGTGCGCCGCGACATGCCGCTGGAGAGCCTGCCCGTTGTGGGCAGATACTTCAGGAAGCACGGCTGAATGACTGTGGACACTGCATAGGGAATAATATCGGCACAGGAGGCGTGTATGTCTGAAAGGCACACCGACATGCGCCCTGTGCCTTTCAAAGGCTCAACCCTACGGCGTGACATTTTTCTTTCATAGGGCACATCCCCTCTCATTCAAACAGCAGTCGCAAGTCCATGCCAAGAAACGTCTCAGGCCTGATGCCACTCTCCCCAACAATGAAAGAAGCCAACGGATTGAAGCGTTTTCTGAAATGCTCCATCCCATGCGTCATTCGCTCGCCATTGCTCTTCACCTCTATCGCCACAAACTTCTGGTTTTTCTTGACGATGAAGTCAACCTCGTCATTTCCATCGCGCCAATAATACACCTCAAAGCGGTTAACGAAAGCCTGGTTCACGATATATGCTCCGATGGCCGACTCGAATATCTGTCCCCACAGTTTGCTGTCGGCTACCGCCTCGGCAAACGCAGCACCACTCTGCACACTCAACAAGGCATTGTTGAACACCTGATATTTAGGTATGCTCGCACGCTTTCGCGCCATATCCATAGAAAACTTCTGCAGCCCCATGACAAGTCCGCTGTCACCGAGGAGATTAAGATAACCAGCCAGCGTCACCGTGTTGCCGGCATCCTGCAAAGCCCCCAGCATCTTGGTAAGCGAGAGAATCTTTCCTGAGTAAGCCACGCTCAACTCAAATGTCTGACGCAGAAGGGCAGGTTTGGCTATCGGCGAGTCCATGAGTATGTCTTTGTTGATGGTGGCATCAATAATGGAGCCATTCACATAGTTTGCCCAACGCTCAGGCTCACCGATAAGCGGGGCTGCCCCAGGATAGCCACCATAATATATATATTGCTCCAACGTCATGCCGAAAGCCTCGTGCATCTCTGAAAAGTCCCAGTGCCCCATCCTTATCTCCTCATACCTGCCCATCATCGACTCCGCCAGATCTTTTTCAAGCAAGACCCGCGACGACCCAAGCAAGATAACCTTAATGTTAATTCTGTCAAGACTGTCGGCATCCCACTCTTTCTTCACATATTCGCTCCAATTATTGAGTTTCTGTATCTCGTCGATAACGAGTATCATCTCCTCGTACCGTTGCATGCGCATCTGCAGACGGGCCGTTGCCCAACACTCGCTTATCCATGCCGCGGAAGTGCTGGGTATTGTATCGGCAGAATAAAACACAAATGGCTTTTTGCTGTCGTCAAGAACTTGCCGCACGACGGTAGACTTTCCTATCTGGCGCGGTCCCATGACAACCTGCACAAACCTTCTCGGCTCGTCTATCCGCTTGGCTATCGTATAATATGCGCTTCTTTTATACATTTCTATCCTCTTTGTCTTGAGATTTTATTTATCGCATTGAGTAATTTTACTCAATGCACTGAGTAATTTCTATTGTTCTACTTGCAAAAATAGTGCTTTTGCTGCATAACACAAAAACAAAAGCCGGTTTTCTTCAGCCAAGCAGCCAGATGTGATAAAATGCGATAAAATAACTCATGCCATGCACAAAGCCGTGGGCACGGTGTCTCACCGCACAGCAGGAAGGAAACAGAAAACTGTCTCCAAATTCACCAACGGCCGAGCATAAATATGCCATACATTGCCATTTTCAATAAAATTCTGTACCTTTGCAATTGAAAATCAACAACATAAAATAACGACAATGAACAAATTTTCTACCATCGCCCTCACCGCTGCCCTGGCCCTCACCGCCACGAAGGCAAGCGCCGACGAGGGAATGTGGACGCTCTACAACCTGCCACAGGCAGTGTTTGAGCAGATGCAGGCCGAGGGCTTCGCCCTGCCTTACAGCAGTCTGTACAGCGACCCTGACGCCATAAAGAACGCCGTGGTCAACTTCTCGGGCTACTGCTCAGGTGTGGTGGTGTCGCCCGACGGACTGGTGTTCACCAACCACCACTGCGGTTTTGAGAGCATACGTAGCCACTCTACCGTTGAGCACGACTATATGCTGAACGGCTTCTATGCCAAGAGCTTTGAAGAAGAGCTGCCCAACGAAAACATGTTTGTAAGCTTCATGAAAGAGCAGCGCGACATTACCGACCACATGGTATCGCTGGGCATACACGAGAAGAGCGGCAAAGAGCAAGAGGCGATGATCGACTCGGTGGCCAACGCCATGACCGACTCGATAAAGAAAATCGACTCCACACTGCACATCACCGTAGAGCCGTTCTACGAGGGCAACAAATATTACGCCACCACCTACCAAGACTTTACCGACCTGCGACTGGTGTTCACCGTGCCCAAGTCGATGGGTAAATATGGTGGCGAGACCGACAACTGGATGTGGCCGCGCCAAACCTGCGACTTCTCAGTGTTCCGCATCTATGCCGACCCGAAGACCAATGGCCCCGCTGCCTACTCGAAAGACAATGTGCCCTACCACCCACGCCAATGGGCACCCGTGTCGATGGAAGGCTATAAAGACGGCGACTTCTCAATGACCGTGGGCTATCCTGGCTCTACCGAGCGCTACCTCTCAAGCTATGGCATTGAAGAGATGCGCGACGCACAAAATGCTCCCCGTGCTCAGGTGCGCGGCGTAAAACAGGCCGTTATGCTGCGCCACATGCGTGCCAGCGAGGCCGTGCGTATCAAGTACGACTCGAAGTATGCACAGAGCTCTAACTACTGGAAGAACTCTATCGGTATGAACAAGTGTATCGACTCGGTAGGCATCGTGAAGATGAAGCAGGCTTACGAGGCTCGCATACAGCAATATCAAGACTCTACGGGCTACCTCAAAGGCAAGCTCAACATCAAGCACCTGGGCAAGCTGTACGCCGACCGTAAAGAGGTGATGAAAGACCTCATGTTCTTCAACGAAACCTTCCGTCGCACCAACGAGCTCACCACACGTGCCCTCGACGTTTGCCAGCGCATAGAGAAAGATGCCGAGGCCGTGAAGAAGGGCGAGAAGCTGATGGTAATGGCCAGCGACAATGCCGACACCTGGGATGCCGCCCTCGACCGCGAAGTGATGGCCACCCTGCTGAAAAACTATGCCGAGCACGTTGACAAAGAGGCGTTGCCCGCCTTCTTCAACGACATACAAACCAAGTTTGGTGGCGACTATCAGAAGTATACCGACTACCTCTGGAACAAGAGTCTGCTGATGAAGAAGGTGAACAAAAAGGGCGAACTGTGGGTTGCTAACAAGAAGTTGACTAACGACCCCGCCGTCATCTACGGACAGCAGCTCATGGCCATCAGAAAGCAGATTGTTGACAAGCTGCAGGCCACCATGGACGAAATCGACACTCAAGAGCGCTACCTCTGCGATGCCAAGATACGTATGGAGCAAGACATGCCCCACTACTCTGATGCCAACTTCACCATGCGTCTGAGCTACGGACAGGTGGGCGGCTACGACCTGGGCGGCAAACCCTCAGGCTATTATACCACCGCCGAGAGCATTGTTGAGAAGATGAAGCGCGGCAAAGAGAACTTTGAATATGAGGCTGAGCCTATCATGCAAGAGCTGATGTCGGCAAAAGACTTTGGCAAGTACACCGACCGCACCACAGGCAAGATGCAGCTCTGCTTCCTCACCAACAACGACATCACTGGTGGCAACTCGGGCTCGCCCATGTTTGATGGCAAGGGCCGCCTCATCGGTCTGGCCTTTGATGGCAACTGGGACTCGCTCTCTTCTGACATCTGGTTCGACAGCAAGCTCGCACGTTGCATCGGTGTCGACGTTCGCTACATGATCTACCTCATGGACAAGTGGGGACACACCGACCGTCTGCTGAAAGAAATGGGTATTGAATAAAAACCACGTATAAAATATTAAGGTGGGGGGATGTGCCAACAGAACATAAGGCACATCCCCCTCCTTTTTTTTACCTCATCTTCATACCGCCGTCGTGCCCAGTTGCTATATGGTCGTAAAATCAAACAAAATAATAGCGATATGCAAGAATTTTGCACTATTTCTAAACATTATCACAAAAATAATTTGCCATCATTAACATTTTGTGTATATTTGCAACCGAAACAATGAAGAAGACGACACGCCCAAACAATAGCAACACGCCCCAAGAGAGAGTTTAAGGCAAGAAGAGAGAGGCTATTGGGAGAAAAAAGACAAATGAAATCAGAAAAATAAAAAAGAGAATCATTATACAACTATAAACAATGAACAAATTTTCTACACTCTTGTTTGCATTGGTTGCCTTGTTTGCACAGGCAACAGTGAGGCACAATCAGATGCCGATGTTTATAAAGTTACGCCCATACTGACGGAGAACTTTGACCACTTTGTCAATGGCACATACGACGAGCCCGACGCCATCGACCTGGCGACAGGCAAAGACGGAGCCGACTTCACCCCCGAGACCACAGGCTTCAGCAAGCCCATTGCCGACAACGGTGCCCGCGCATGGGTTGAAAACGGCATCCTGCGCATTGTGAACCCCGCTGCCGAGGCTGTAACCGTGTTTACCACCGGTGGCCGCCAGCTCTTTGCCGACCGCTCGGCCAGCCACGACCTCAGCATCACGCTGCCCGCCCACGGTCTCTTCATCGTAAAGGTGGGCCAGCACACGGTAAAGGTGGCAAAGTAAAGACAAAATAAAGACAACAAAGTAAGGCTCATACGCAACAAGAACCAAAGAAGAAACAGCAATAATTGACAAAAAGAGCCTAAGAAAGAAATAGAAAAATAATTCATAAAATATCTTTTCAAAGAGGACGTGTCATCTAAAAGAAACGCCCTCTTTTTGCTTTTCTATACCTTTTATACCTAATAAACCACGATAGCCATAAGATAAAACATAGCTATATAGCCGCTGGTTACAATATTTTTTATAACTTTGCAAACATAACGAACCAAGAAGAAAGAATAGAAGGAGCCTACAACCATGCTACCGGAACAAGAACAAATACTTATAAACAAGCTAAATGCTGGCGACAGAAAAGCGTTGGAAACCATCTTCCGCCTCTTCTATCCACGACTTACCCGCTATGCACAGCACTATTTGGCCGACCCAGATGCCGCGCAAGATATTGTGCAAGAGCTGTTTGTGTATCTGTGGGAGCGCCGTGGCAACATACGCTGTGTCTCGTTGTCGGCCCTTTTGCTGGTGAGCGTGCGTAACCGCTGCCTCAACTATATTGAGCATCAAAACTACATAGGCCGATACCTCGACCACATGCCACACAGCGAGGTTGAACATCTATACGCCACCAACCTCAGCATCAGCGCCAACAGTGCCAACAGTGCCGACCCCACCAGCGCCGATGGCTCAGTGTTACAACAGCTGCTCAACACGGTACTCAACAACCTACCCGATCGGCAACAAGAGGCTTATCGATACGTGCGCCTCAACGATTGCACCTTGCAATCAGCCGCCGAAGAGATGAACATCAGCATATCGGCCGTGGCCAAACTGGTAAACAAAGCCAGCGAAAAGGTGAAAGCCTACATACAGAAGCACTACCCCACCGACTTTTAGCAACTCATCAACATACAACCACAGCACTACAAGCCCAACTTTTCAAGCCCTACCAGCACCTATTCATATTAAAAAACATTAAAACCATGGTGTTGTAGGTTGAAAAACAAGCCAACTAACGGTTATACTCATACATAGTTGATTGTAACATAGGATACAAACCGAATACAAAAAGGTTATTTGGGCTATTTAGATTATTAGATAAATTATATAAAGACAAGACACATATAAAATATGAATATACAACCCCATGAATATAAGCCCATCGTCATGCGCTACCTTAATGGTGAAGCCACCCATGAAGAAGAAGCCATGATTGATGCCTTTATAAAGCAAGGCGAAGAGCAAGCAGCCCTCTTCAACCAATGGATGGAAGAATGGGAAGCCAACCTCTTCAGCACGCCAGCGCCTGCCGTTGACCAAGCATGGCAACGCCTGCAAAACGCCATCGACCACGCTGAAGACGAAGAGACCTCTCCCGCCCACACAGCTGCCACACCCAGCGACAGCACCCCACATATAGGTCGCACCGTGCACATGCAGTGGTGGCACAAGGCTGTAGCTGCCGCCGCCATCATCGTCATTATAGGTTGCGCCGCCATTTGGTCGTTCTCGGGCTCTACCGCCACACAAACCTATCTCTGCTCGGCCCCGGCTGGCAGCAAGACACAGGTAACACTGCCCGATGGGTCGAAGGTATGGCTCAACGGAGGCTCATCGTTAGCCTACACAAATCAGTTTAACAACGACAACCGCCGCGTAGAGCTGCATGGCGAAGCCTATTTTGAGGTACAAAAGCACCAAGGCAAGCCCTTTACCGTGCACACACAGGGCTATGATGTCACGGTAAAAGGCACCAAGTTTAACGTGTCGGCCTACGACAACGATCCCACCTCTACCACCACCCTGATGGAAGGCGAGGTAGAGCTAAGCGACGGCAAGCAAAACCTATCACTTGCCCCTGGCGATGCCGTGCAGCTTGATAAGGCTACAGGCCAGCTGCAACGCTACGCTACCGATGGCTTTGCCGATGGCTGGCGCTCGGGCCAACTGATGTATCCCGACATCACCCTTGAGCAGTTTGGCCGCGTGCTGAGCCGCCAGTATAACGTAAACGTACACATGGCCAACAGCCAGTGTGCCAACATGCGCATATCAGTGATGCTACAGAACAACGAAACCATCGACGAGGTGGTATCGGCCCTCACACGCATTACGGGCCACAACATTACACGCAATGGCGACACGCTAACCATACAGTAACATCCGCTCGCCATAGGCGCCAATGCCCGCTCGCCCCACACAAGCACCCCACACAAGCACCCCAACAACATAAGCTCATACCTACTACACGCTAAAACCTTTTCATGCACATCGTTACGGCAGCAAGAAGGCTGCTTCTCGCTCTGACGATGTTTGTGGCTTGCCATATTGTTCAAGCCCAAACCATCACACAGCGGTTTGACAATGAACCGTTGCGAAAGGTTATACACGATATTGAACGACAAACCCACATGTCGTTCATCTACAAAGCCGACGTTATTGACGAGCAGCTACGCGTAAGCATACACTGCCGCAACACCCCCATCAAGACCGTGCTGCGCACCATTCTGCCACCCGACATCAGCTTCATTATTGAGAAAAAACTTATCATTCTGTATCGCAAAGCCGACAATAAAAGCAATACTTCTACCAACACTCAGGCCCCTTCTTCAGAGCCCCCCTTCATTGTGCAAGGACGTGTGCTCGATCAAGAGGGCTTGCCCGTATTCGGCGCCACCGTTATCGACCCCTCTACCCGCCGAGGCACCGTTACCGATGCCGATGGCCTGTTTACGCTAAACGTCTCGCCACAAGGCAGCATACATATCAGCTACATAGGTTACGAAAGTGCCAATGTGCCCGTGCGCCACCGCCTACAGTTAGGCACCATCGTCATACGCGAAGCCGTAAACAAACTAAACGAGGTAGTGGTGATAGGCTATGGCACCACACGCAAACAAACACTTACAGGCGCTGTCGACAAGCTACGCGGCACCGATGTAAGTCAGCAGCCCGTTTCTACTCTCACCGAGGCGCTACAGGGCCTTGCGCCCAACCTCACCATCCAGCGCCGCAGCGCTAACCCCAACGCCTTGGTCAACAACATCAACATACGCGGCATCAGCACCCTGAACAGCAATGCCCCGCTGGTGGTGGTTGATGGCATGGTGTGCAACGACGATGCCCTGTCAAACCTTAACATGAACGATATCGACAACATATCGGTGCTGAAAGATGCGGGCGCCGCTGCCATCTATGGCTCACGGTCGAGCAATGGCGTGGTGCTCATCACCACCCGCAAGGGCAAGCTTAACGCGCGCCCTTCAGTAAAGCTCACCTCGTCAGTGGGCTGGCAAACGCCACACCTGCTTTACGAGCCTGTGGCAGGCTGGCGCAATGCCGAGATGCGCAACGAGTCGTACAAGAACGTGGGCGGCTATATCGAGTTTACCGACGAGCAGATAGCCGACCTTCGCAAGCACCAAAGCGAAGAGCAATGGTTCATGCGCGAGATTTTTCGCACTGCCCTACAACAAAACTATAACGTGAGTGTGAGCGGAGGTACCGACAAGGCCACCTATATGGTGTCGGCTGGATATTTTGACCAAGCCAGCAACTATGTGGGCAACAAAAACTATGGCACACAACGCTATAACCTACGCTCAAACGTTGAGATGCAGGCTGGCCGACTGTATTTGCAAGCCCTGCTGGCCTTCGTGCGCGAAGACAACCTGGCCACCACAGGCACCAGTCTTGAGCGCGATGCCTCGCGCGTGCCACCCTACTATTATTATAAGATGAAAGCGAACGGCAAGTATCTGCTCAACGATATCTTGTCAGAGTTTAACCCCTTAGGGAGCCTCGAAGCCGGTGGCACCGACAAGAGCCGTAAGAACGACTTCACCGCCAACGTAACAGCCAATCTCGACCTTGGCCATCACCTCTCTCTTAAAGGTGTGGTGGGCGTAAACGTGATGGGCAGCCACCGGTACAGCCGCCAGTTTACCGTGCCCTATTATACCAACGAGAACCAAAGCGAGCCCACCCGCTACGACCGACAGCGCCGCGAGGTGAACGACCAAAACGCCGACTCGTATCTTATCAACACACAGTTGCTGCTCAATTACGAGCGTCAGCTGCAACGCCACCACATAAAGGCGTTGTTAGGCATTAGTAACGAGAGCACCACCCGCACCACAAACAACGTGCGCCTATATTATGCCAATGCCGACTTTGGCACCACCACAGGCGATAATGCCTACGTTATTCCGGGCGATGGCACCACCGTAAGCCCTGAACAGCAAACGCGCACCAGCATCTCGTCGGTGCTCGGGCGCGTAACCTACAACTGGGCCAACCGCTACATCAGCGAGTTCGACTTCAGATACGATGGCACCTCAAAGTTTGCCAACGCACATCGCTGGAGCTTCTTCCCCTCTATCTCTGCCGCATGGCTCGTTACTGACGAGCCCTTCCTCAGCACCTATCGCCATAACGTAGGCCACATCAAGCTGCGCACCTCATACGGTGTGCTGGGCAACCAAAGCATCAATGCTTACGACCGCTTCACACGTTACATTCTGTATAACAACGCTTACGCCTTTAACAACAAGGGGGTAACGGGCGCGGGCTTCACCCTGGGTTCCGACAATCTGCGGTGGGAGCGCACCCAGTCGTTCAACATAGGTCTCGATGCCACATTTCTACATCAGCGCCTTACCTTAGGCTTCAACTGGTTCTACAAAAACACAAACGACATACTTATGCGCCCCGAGGTAGCCACCGTGTTTGGCACCAACGCCTCCATCACAAACATAGGCCGCATGTCAAACCAGGGATGGGAGCTATCCTTACAGTATCGTTTAAAGGGCGCACAAACCGAGCACACCTTTGCCTTCAACATGGCCGACACCCGCAACCGCCTGCGTAGCCTGCCCGAACAGATGCAGATAAGTTCGCTCGATGAGATGTGGATCGTAAAAAAGGTGGGCGCACCTATACATTCTTACTACGGTTACCGCACGGCAGGCATCTTTCAGAGCGAGGCCGAGATTGCCGATGCCGCCCTACCTGTGGGCGCCATCGTATATCCTGGCGACGTGCGCTATGTTGACCGCGATGGAAATGGCATTATCAACTCAAACGACCGCTATGTGCTGGGCAACGCCTTCCCACGTTACACCTTCGGCTTCACCTACACCTTTACCTGGAAAGGCTTCGATGCCAGCATCTTTATCAATGGTGTGGGCAAGCGCGATATGATGGTGCGTGGCGAGCTGGTAGAGCCCTTCTTTGGCAACTATGCTTACGCCATCTACAAGCACCAAACCGACTACTGGACCCCCAGCAACCCCAACAGCAAACGTCCACGTCTCGCGGCGCAAGGGTCAACGTCAGAGAACAACAATTATCGCATAGGTTCCGACATCTACATCTTCAATGCCGCCTATGCCCGACTTAAAAATATAACCATAGGCTACACGCTGCCACCGCGTCTCACACGAGCGCTACACATACAGCGCTGCCGCCTATACCTCACGGGGCAGAACCTGCTCACGCTGTCGCCCACAAGCTTTATCGACCCCGAATCGTCTGAGTTTGACAGCAGTATGACCTTCGGTGCCTCAAACACAGGCACCACCTACCCACCCCTACGTTATTGGGGTATGGGCTTCGACATCGACTTTTAACACGCTACGCACCATGCACATTAACAAACATACCACTAAACACGCCCCCACGTGCACACCTAAGCATACCGCCATAGGGCAGCGTAAGCAGGGCATCATTGCCCCACTGCTACGCTCTATACTGGCGGGCGGAGCACTCTTATGCCTGGTGTCCTGTAACGACATGGATACGAGTCCTTCGGGCACCTACTCAGAAGATCAGTTCTGGACCTCGATAGAGAAGGCACAATACATGCTAAACATGGTGTATAACCAGCACTATTCGGCAGGCACCATGTGGAGCGATGAGACGCTTACCGACAACCTTATCCACGCTCGCGACTTCAGCAACGAGCGCACCATACGCGATGGCAATGCCGAAACCACCACTACCATCTTTGCCACCACATGGAAGAACCTGTATGCAGGCATCAAGACCGCCAATATGTTTCTTGAAAACATAGATAAGCTACAGGCTAACCAGCACACCCTTACCCGCATGAAGGCACAGGCACGATATCTTAGGGCATGGATGTATCTACGCCTCACCTCGCTATATGGCGATGTTCCCTACTTTACCACCAACCTTACCTCCGCCGAGGCCAAACGCGTGAGCCGCACACCCCACACACAGGTAATGACAGCCATACACAACGAGCTAACAGCCATTGTGAACTACCTGCCCCGCCGCGACGACCTTACCGACGACGAGCGCGGACAGATAACACGCGGTGCCGCCATCATGCTTCAGGCCCGTGCCTATCTGTACGATGCCGATTGGGCCGCCGTAGAACAATACTGCCTCATGCTTATGAACGAGCAAGAGCAGTATGGCCACTACGCCCTCTATCCCAACTATCAAGACCTGTTCAGCCAAGATGCCGAATATAACGCCGAGATTATAGCCGACTACGAGTATGCACCCCGCGTAAGAACATGGGGCGAGATGCACGATATGGCACCCATATCAGTAGGGGCACGCGTGAATGGCCGAGCCCCCACCGAGAGCCTTGTCAGCGCCTATCTGATGGAAGACGGCCTCACCACCGATGCCTCGCCCCTATACAATGCAGAACACCCCTACGCCCACCGCGACCCACGCCTCACTGCCACCGTGGTGTATGATGGCTACCGATGGAGCTACAACGTGCCCGATGGCACCACAGGCAAGATTATATACACCCACCCCAACTCAAACATCACCACCGATGCCTATGCGGGCCCCAACAAGAACCAAACGCCTACAGGCTATTATGTGCGCAAATATTATGATGCCAAGCACGAAGACCGTCTGGCATCGTCAATCAACATCATCACCATGCGCTATGCCGACGTGCTGCTAATGTATGCCGAGGCCATGAACGAGCAAGGAAAGATGAGCCAAGAGGTATGGAACGCCACCCTGCGCCCTATACGCCAGCGTGCAGGCTTCACCCTGGCCTCGGCCCTCGATTATCCTGCCACGGCCACCCAAGCCGATATGCGCGACATTATACGTCGCGAGCGCCGCTGCGAGTTGGCACTTGAGGGTCTGCGTTGGTTCGACATCAAGCGTTGGCGCATAGGCAAGCAATGCCTTGATGGCTATGTGCTGGGAGCCCGTTTTATCAATAACAACACCGAGAACATACGTCTCGACAAGTATATCTTCGACGAAAATCGCGACTATCTGTGGTCGGTGCCACAAACACAAATGGACATCAACCCCAACCTTATGCCCAACAATCCAGGCTATAGCCGATAAAGCAAACAGCTTGTCCGCTCGGCTTTGCCGCTTGCTTCAGCAAGAACTCGTCAACTCGTCAACTTGTCAACTCGTCAACTAAAAAGCAAACAACTCGTCAACTTGTCAACTCGTCAACTTGTCAACTTGTCAACTAAAAAAAACCGCCCTGCAAAGATGAAAGCCTTCATCCTTGCAGGGCGCGTTTTTGTTTTATGTTCTTTTAATCCTCCACCTCAACCTTAGCGTTGGGGTAGTCTTTCTTAAACACATCTTCACTCTTTGTGAGCGTTCCTTCGTAGCTATAGCGCACGTTGTCTTCAGCATTATCAAGGTCAGAATACTCATAACCTATCGTTACCGTAACCATACGTATCAGTTTGCGCGAGTCAGACACGTTGG
>JALFIM010000129.1 GCA_022775985.1 Prevotella sp. | reverse complement strand
ACTTCGCCCGCCGACGTGAAGTCTCTCGATGAGGGACAGCTCGGCATCCTTGCCGACGAGATACGGCAGGGCATCCTCAACCGTGTGAGCCATCATGGCGGACACGTGGGCCCCGACCTCGGTTTCGTGGAGGCCACCATCGCGCTGCACCGCGTGTTCGACGCGCCTACGGACAAGATAGTGTTCGACGTGTCGCACCAGGTATATCCGCACAAGATGCTCACGGGCCGCGCCTACGGATTCTTCGACAACGACCGCCTGGACGAGATATCAGGCTACAGCAGTCCGCTGGAGTCGCCCGTGTACGACAACTTCGAGATAGGCCACACGTCTACGTCGGTGGCCCTGGCCACTGGCTTGCAGAAGGCACGCGACCTGCTCGGCGGCACCGAGAACGTGGTGGCGGTGATAGGCGACGGCTCTCTGAGCGGCGGCGAGGCGTTTGAGGGCCTCGACATGGCTGCCGAGCTTGGCACCAACATCATAGTGGTGGTCAACGACAATGAGATGAGCATAGCCGAGAACCACGGCGGACTCTACCGCAACCTGGCGCTGCTGCGCAGCACGGGCGGCAAGGCGGATCTCAACTTCTTCCGTGCCCTCGGCTTCGACTACGTGTATGTGGAGCAGGGTAACGACATACCCGTGCTCGTGAAGGCGTTTGCCGGCGTTAAGGACACGCCGCGCCCCACCGTCGTGCATATCCACACGGAGAAGGGACACGGCTACGCCCCGGCCGTGGCCGACAAGGAACGCTGGCACTGGAGCATGCCTTTCGACGTGGCCACGGGCCGTCCGCTCGACACCACTCCGTATGAGAGCCCGGCCGGCGTGCTCGGCAAGTGGCTGCGTGAGGAGATGAAGCGCGACCCGAAACTCACGTGCATTGCCGCCGCCGTGCCCGCAAGTGTGGGCTTCGGGCCTGAGGAACGCCGCGCCGCAGGGCCGCAGTTCGTGGATGTGGGCATAGCCGAGGAGGAGGCCGTGGCGCTGGCTTCGACCATGGCCAAGCGTGGAGCGCACCCCGTGTTCAGCACCTACGCCACGTTCATACAGCGCACCTACGACCAGTTGGCACAGGACTTGTGCGTCAACGGCAACGCTGCCGTCATCAACGTCATAGGAGCCTCGCTGTTCGGCATGAACGACTTTACGCACATCTGCTTCTTCGACATACCAATGCTCAGCCACATCCCCAACCTCGTGTACCTCGCTCCCACCACTTACGAGGAGATGATAGCCATGGAGGCGTGGGCCGTGCGTCAGGAGCAGTGCCCCGTAGCCATACGCGTGCCGGAGGGTGAGGTGGCTCACAGCGATGAGGTTTACGATGCCGAATACACCGCACATCCGCGCTACAAGGTGGTGACGGAGGGCAGTGGGGTGGCCGTCATCGCGCTGGGCAGCTTCTTCGAGAAGGGCAAGCGCGTGGTGAGCATGCTCGCCGGGCACGGCATCAAGGCCACGCTCGTCAATCCGCGCTATGCCTGTGGCGTGGACGAGGAGGTGCTCGGTGCCCTCGCAGCCGACCATCAGGTGGTGGCCACGCTCGAGGACGGATGCGTTGATGGCGGATTCGGTGAGCGCATAGCACGCTTCTATGGCCCGACGGCAGTGCGCACGCTATGCTTCGGAGTGCGCAAGGCCCTCTACGACCGCTACGACGCGCAGCAGTTGTTGCGCGACAACCGTCTCGCCGACGACCAGATTGTGGCCGACATCATGGCCGTCTGCTCCGACATGAAGTAGGCCGTGCCCTACATCATTTTCCATTACGGCAAGACCGTCACTGCATTATTGGCAGTGATGGCCTTGCCGTTGTTTTTATGCCTCGTAACGTGCTGGCACACAGCGCGTTGCAAAACGGTCCATTTCGCCCTCCAAAACGGCCCATTTTACTCTCTGAAACGGCCCATTTCATCGTGCGAAATGGTCCGTTTCGCGTTGCGTTTTGGGCCGTTTCGCAAACCAGTTGTTGCCGCACCGTTTTCTTGTGCGGCCAGTTCTTGGTGTATTGTAAGCCTTTCCTCTGCTGATGAGTGATATTGTCCGTGCAACATACCTGCCCATTATGCCTCGTCTGCCCATTAAGCCTAATCAGCCCATTATGCCCAATCAGCCTATCAAGCCCATCCGTTATGCCCGCCATAGCTCCCGTCCCATGCCCCGCTCCGTGCCAAATGCCCTCACGCACGCGTAAATATAACTATGTGTTCGCGCACAAATCGCCCGTCTAAATGTAAACAAGTGTTAAATAATAGTCTTTCCGCATAACTTTTCCCCGCAAAGTCTTGCGGGTTACCAGAAAAAGCCATACCTTTGCATCCGCTTTCAAGAACGAACGCCACCTGATTAAGCATCGGTTTAAGGCGGTAAGTCGCTGGGAGCGAAAAGGAAAAGAGTTCTTTGAACAAGATTACATAAGACAGAGAAGTAGTACAAGAAGCGGATGGGGAGACCCATCCGGGTAGAGAGAACAAACCGACAATTCCAGTTGCTCTTTCGGGAGTGGCTGAAGAAGTGAAAGGTGCTTTTAGACTACGATGAAGGATATTCATCCTGTACAGAGACAAACGCTTCCCTCGCACATTATATATATAGTGTGTTTCAGGGAGTAAAGATACTTTACAATGGAGAGTTTGATCCTGGCTCAGGATGAACGCTAGCTACAGGCTTAACACATGCAAGTCGAGGGGCAGCATGCTGGTAGCTTGCTACCAGTGATGGCGACCGGCGCACGGGTGAGT
>JALFIM010000122.1 GCA_022775985.1 Prevotella sp. | reverse complement strand
CCTTGAATGCCGTAGACGGGGTGTTGGAGTACACGACACGTGCTCCCACTATGCGGTAGCCCACGGGCACGGACTTGCCGTTCTGCGTCACGGCCTCGGTGGCACTCTCCACGTAGTAGGTATTGTTCTTCAGGCCGTAGTAGGTCAAGCCGTCAGCATTCTTCATGGAAGTGATGCTCGCATTGCCCACGTGTCCCTCCGAAGGCTTGCCGCCCTCGATGCCCGACTCGTCGTAGAGGAAGAAGTCGGCGGCCATGTCCTTCACGCTCTTATAGTCGTACTTGTATGAGGTATAGCCTTTATCCGTAAACCTCTTTATCTCTCCGAAGTCAACACGCTGCGTGGGGAAAGGCAGGGCTATGCAGTCTACGCCTCTCTTCAGATCAGTGTCGGTGGGACGGAGCATCACGTCGAACTTGTCAGTACACTCAAATGTCACCACGAACGACTCCACCTTGATGTACGAGAGGCCGCTCTGCAGATACTGATGGAAGTAGAGCGTGTTGCCCATGTCGGTGTCTGTGAGCGACGTGCGGGTGAGCACGGCTTTCTCCGTATTGGTGTTCACCGTCAGGGAACGGTTGACTTTGCTGAACGAGGAGTCCGTCTCACGCAGCTCACAGCCATTCTCTTTATTATACGTCACCACTATCTTGTAGCCCGTGAAGCGGTAGCCATGGGGCAGAGACAGCGACATGTGGTTGGTGGCCGTGCTTGCATCGCCCGACACCCAGATGAATCCGTCGCCGTCGGCCTTTATGTTGTTGGCATGAACACTCATCAGTCCTGTGGAGGTAAGCGTAGCCTCATCTGAGGTGATGAGCGTAAGTGGGAGCTGGTCATGAACCCAGGCACCGCCGTATCCGCCGAGATGCTGCTCAGTGCTGTAACTGCTCACCGATATCACGTTGCCAGTCTTAGGACTTATCGTGACCGTCTGTGAACGCGTGTGCCCGAAGCCAAGCACTGCGAGCAGTGCTATAAGCACGAGCCTTGTGTGGCACGTCAGTGACGTGCAGAGGAGTCTTTCTTTTCTCATAGTCAAAGGATATTAATAATAGTTGTGTTGTTTATTCTCTCTCTTCGGTGCAGACCGCTCCGCCGCATGAATGCCGCGAGTGGCCCGTGAAGTCCTGTCGTCTCTGCCGGCACGGCCGTCCCAGCAGCCGTGTGGGTCTCGCCGACCCTGTGATGAAGATCTCTTTCAGAGTGCGGAGGGCACGCCCTCGCTTATGTCTGAGCCGTGCGACGGATGCCGCGCGGCTCACGCCATGAGCACCGCCTCGCCGTAAGGATGGATAATAGCAGCCGTGTGGCTGCGAAGTCGGCCGTGTGCCGGCAGACAGGACTGTGCCGCGACGTGGCCGGGCTTGCAGCAAGGCCCGTCGGACAGTTGCAAAGTTACGAATTGGGGCTGACAATGCGCAAGCCGCAGAAAGGGTTGTTGTCGCAGCGACCCGAGCCGCAGCAAGCCCTGGAGCCATAAAAGAGCGAAAAAAAACGTGTCTCGAAAACTCCTGTTTTTGTTCTAAAAACGCGACAGCAAAACCCCATATATTGACGTAACAGCAAATAAAATGCTGACATACACTGACGGCATGCCATGGATGAAGTGTATTTCACGGCATTTCACGGCCAATAGCAAGACGGAATGGCGTTTTATCGGAAACAGCAAATTTGCTGATTCCTCAAAATACATGCACCTTTGGCGATGTAACAAAATGTCACTAAAAAAATTTTTGCTTTTCTCTCACCTCACAATGCCACTACAAGCCCGTAGCGGCATCGCAACGCCCATTACGCCTCACAGACCGCACACAGGCACATGGTGGCGGTACACGCCGGACCGCCGACGCGCCACAGTCGGGGCACGACGGCCGAAGTAATGGGCACGAGAGCAAAAAATGGCGGAGCATAACGGTTTTCTCGGAAAATCTCACTAATTTTGTGTCAGCATCGCTACACATATTATATAACAGGCGGAGGCACGATGCACAGGGCCACGCCACCATATCCTACAGACATGAAATACCTGCACATAATACAGTCACTGCTCATCGTAGCCACGATGTGGGCCTGTCAGGCCAAGCCCGGCCCCCAACCCACCAGCGACGAGCAGCGAGACATCATAAAACGCGTCAACGACCTAAGCATGACACGGCCGACAGAGGCGCTGGCACTGCTCGACTCCGCCGAGCAGCACCACGCCATGCAGCCCATAGACATCAACGCCATGCGCAGCGTGGTGTACAACAACGCGCAGACAGCCAACGGCAAAGCCCTGAAATACGCCATCATGGCGGCCAATGACACCGCCATAGGCCGAGACCCGAAGAAGCAGCTCCTCATCACGGCACTGCTCGCCACGGAGTACTACACCTGTGGAAGCTACGACCACAGCCTGCTCGCTGCCGAGAAGGGCATAGCCATGGCGCGGAAGCTCAAGGCCCCGCTCCAGGAGGCATCGCTGCTGCTCACCACCGCGCTGTGCGAGAGTGAGACGGGCATGGTGGGCAAGGCCATGACTACATTTGACAAGGGCATAAAGCTGATGTGGCGGCAGACGCGGCTGCACGGCGACTGGAGCAGCTGCTCACGACTCGTGGAACTGTACTCGCAGAAGGCCGGCGTGATGATAGACAACGACATGTACGACAGCATAGTGGGCATGCACCACGGATTCACGCTGGCCATAGAGGCATACAACAAGTGCGGCTACGAGAAGGTGAAGGGCAGCATAGACCATGCCAACGCGTGGTACTGCTCGGCCTACGCGGTGGCCTTCCAGCACACGGGCGACAAGAAATTAGCGGCAGAATACTTCGCCAAGCTCAAGGCCACGGCCTATGCCAGCCGGCCCGAGGGCTACAGCATGCTGCTGCCATACCTCATGGCGGAGCACCGCTACGGCGAGGCCATAGCGCTCATGGACAAGGAGGAGCGCATGTACGTGCTCACAGGCCGCGACACCGTAGACTACCACTTCGTGCGCACGCTGCTGCCCTACCGCACCAAGGCCCTGTACTGCGAGGGCCGCTACAAGGAGGCGGCCATACAGGGCCAACGCGCCATAGCCCTCAACGACAGCCTCGACCGCCGCATCAAGGCCCAGGGAGCGCAGTGGATAAGCGAGGCCCTCGGCACCAAAGCCAAGGACATGAAGCTCCATGAGCAGCGCAAGAGCCTGCTCATCACCTACTCCGTGGTGGGCGTGATAGTGGTGATACTGCTCGTTGTGCTCGTGCTCTTCATACGCGTGATGTCGTTCAACCGCATAATACGGCGCAAGAACATAGCCGCCACCAAGGCCATCAACGACCTGATAGCCTACAAGGAGCAACTGTCGTACCTGCTGAAGAGCCGCCAGGAGAAGGCTTCCGACGGCGGCGACGGCTTCGATGAGGACGACCACAAGATGTTCATGCGGCTCGAGCAGCGCATCATCAGCGAGCAACTGTTCCTGAAGCCCAAGCTGTCGCGTGACGATGTGATAGCCATCCTCGGCATATCGAAGAACCGCTTTGCGTCGCTCTTCACCAAGTACTCAGGCAAGTCGTTCAACAGGTACATCAATGACATGCGCCTCGACTACGCCGCCGAGCAACTGAAGAAGAACACAGCCTACTCCGTGGAGGCCATAGCCGCCGACTGCGGCATACCCGTGCGCCAGACATTCTACCGCCTGTTCACGGAGAAGTTCGGCCTCACGCCCGCCGAATACCGACGGCTCTCCGCCGACGGCGGTGCCGATGAGTGACATGGCACGGCCACAACCTACATACGGCACAGCCGTCATCCACGAAGCCTCGGCGCACCTCCATAACGCATTATAACACAACATATTACGCATTATCAGCCTCATCATAACCAAGGTTGGCAAAAGGCATGATGCGAAATGGGCCGAATCGCGTTGCGAAACGGCCCATTTCGTAATGTAAAACGGCCCATTTCGCAGTGCGAAACGGGCCGTTTTGCAAAACAGTCATTGTCAAGTGATAAACCACACCGGCAGGCATGCCCCGACGGCATGGCCCACAAGCCTCATCAGTCCTTCACGTACTGATGCCTGAGGTCAAGGGCGCGGTTCTCCGCTGCCTCCATTATCTCGCGCTCGCCAGGCCCCTTGTCGTTGATGCCGCAGAGGTGAAGGATGCCGTGTATTATCACACGGTTGAGCTCATCCTCATAGGTCTTGCCGAACAGGGCGGCATTGCTGCGCACGGTGTCGAGCGAGATTACGATGTCGCCGCTCACGATATCGTCCTCATCGTAGTCGAAGGTGATGACATCCGTGTAGTAGTCGTGCCCGAGATACTCACGGTTCACCTCCAGTATCTTGTCGTCGTCGACGAACATATACCCCACGTCGCCCACCTTGCGGCCGTATTCCGCCGCCACGGCCTTTATCCATGCCGTGGTGTCGCGCTTCCTAATCTTGGGAAGCCTCACATTTTCTGCGTTGTAAGTAATCATATATCGCTGATTTGTTGTTACTCATTGTCTGCGGCATCCGCGCCGCCATCGTGCGCCGCCATGCCCTCGGGAAGGAACGGACGCACGTCGTGGCCGAAGCGGTGCAGCTCGCGCACCACCGAGGAGCTCACGCTGTCGAGCCCCGGCTCGGCCAGCAGCAGCACCGTCTCAAGTCCCGTCAGGCGGCGGTTGATGTCGGCCTGCTCGCGCTCCGACTCGAAGTCGCGCACGCCACGCACCCCCTTCACCACGAAGTCGGCGCCGTGCCGACGGGCGAAGTCTACCGTCAAGTCGTCGTAGGAGTCTACCTCCACGCGCGGCTCATGGGCATACAGCCGCCTGATGGCCTCCACGCGCTGCGGCGGAGTGAGCATGCAGTGCTTGCCGACGTTCACGCCCACGCCTATCACGAGCCTGTCGAAGAGCGCGAGGGCACGCCGCACCACCGACTCATGGCCTATGGTGAAGGGGTCGAAACTGCCTACGAATATTCCTGTTCTCATACATCGTGATTTTTTTTGATATGCAAAATTACGATTTTATACAGATAAACAAGATTATTTTCATGTCAAGAATTAGAGAATTAGAGAATTTTTCTTTTATCAAAGACCTTACCCTATCACACAGAATCAAGAATTAGAGAAATTTTCCTTTAGGCCGCCACGACATGACGCATTGTGCGATAAAATGCGTAACTTTGTAGATGTGTAGCCGCAGGACGGGCATCAGCACCGCCACAGGCCACCCATCAGCAACAACAGCAAAAGCCACTACAATGAACGTAAAGATTGAGGAGTCGTGGAAAAGGCACATCGGAGGCGAGTTTGACAAACCGTACTTCGCCGCCCTCACCGACTTCGTGCGCCAGGAGTACGGCCACAACAAGTGCTATCCTCCTGGGCCATTGATATTCAATGCCTTCAACCTCTGTCCCTTCGACGACGTGAAGGTGGTGATAATAGGGCAAGACCCATACCACGAGGAGGGACAGGCGCAGGGACTGAGCTTCTCCGTATGCGACGGCACAGCGTTTCCACCGTCGCTCGTCAACATATTCAAGGAGATATCCGATGACCTCGGCAAGCCCATGCCTCAGAGCGGCGACCTCACGCGGTGGGCCCGTCAGGGCGTGCTGCTGCTCAACGCCACGCTCACCGTGAGGGCGCACCAGGCCGCCAGCCATCAGCACAAGGGATGGGAGGAGTTTACCGACGCGGCCATAAAGGCCCTCAGTGCCGACCGCGACCACCTCGTGTTCATACTCTGGGGCGGCTACGCACGCTCCAAGGCGCGGCTCATAGATGCCGGCAGACACCTCATACTGCAGTCGGTACACCCGTCGCCGCTGTCGGCCAACAGGGGCGGATGGTTCGGAAACCACCACTTCTCCACCTGCAACGCCTACCTCTCACAGCACGGCATGAAGCCCATAGACTGGTGAGCGGCGGGCGCATACACTACAACGACAAAACATCACTGCACATGATTATAGAAATAGACAACATACTGGTATCTGAGGACATACTCACCGAGGAGTTCTGCTGCGACCTCGACGCGTGCAAGGGCATCTGCTGCGTGGAGGGAGATGCGGGAGCACCTGTCACCCTCAACGAGATAGGAGGCATAGAGTCGGCACTCGACGACGTGTGGGACGACATGTCGGCAAGCGCACAAGCCGTGGTAGACAAGCAGGGAGTGGCCTACACCGACCGCGACGGCGACCTCGTGACAAGCATCGTGGGAGGCAAGGACTGCGTGTTCACCTGCTATCAGGACGGCTGCTGTCTGTGCGCCTTGGAGCGTGCCTACCGCGACGGCCGCACCGCCTTCTGCAAGCCCATAAGCTGCGCCCTCTACCCCATACGCGAGAAACGCCTGTCTAACGGCATGACGGCCCTCAACTACAACCGCTGGGACGTGTGCCGCGATGCCGTGCGCAAGGGGCGCGAGCTGCACCTGCCTGTGTACAAGTTCCTGCGCGAACCGCTGACAAGACGCTTCGGTGACGACTTCTACCAGAAGCTGTCTGCCGCCGCAGACATGCTCGCCGCCGGCAAAGACAAGTGACGCCGCCTACGCCGCGCGGCACATGACATAAGCCTATGGCTACGCCATGGGCTGCAATAAGACAAACAAAGTACGCCCTTCAAGAGCATAAGACTGCCGGTCATTGACCGCTCTTATACCCTTGAAGGGCGTAACTGTAACTATATTCTATTACCTACGGCGTTGCCACAGGCCCTGCATCACGGCAGGCTTCCGGGCTGCGCCGCATGGGTGCCGGCCTCAACCGCTTGCGCTAACTGCGGCGGTACTCCTTCGGCGACACCCCTGTCTTCTCCTTGAAATACTTGCCGAGAAACGACTGACTGGAGAAGTTGAGTTCCTGCGCTATCTCCTTTATGCTCTTGGTGGAGTTGCGCAGCATCACCTTTATCTCCATGGTCACGTAGCTGTCTATCCAATCAGTGGGCGTGCAGTGGCTCACGCTCTTCACAGCACCGTACAGGTACTTCGGCGTTATGCACAACTGCTCGCCATACCACGACAGCTTGCGGTGGGCCACGAAGTTAGACTCCACAAGCCGCAGAAACTCCGCAAATATCTTCTCCGCGCTCGTGTTGTTGCGCTTGAGGCTCACCTGCGAGCGGTAGAGCACGTCACTGACATCGTAGAGCATGGTGGAGATGAGCGATCGCACGGTGGCCTTGCGGAAGCGGTGCGACGTGTCGGCCACCTTCTCACGTATCATATCCACGTAGGTGCAGATGCGTCCCACCTCCTGCTCAGACAGGGTGTAGACGGGATGGAAGCGCGAGAAGATGAATAGCGACGACATCTCATGCACGTCTTTCACCGTCTCGTGGAAGAAGTCGTACGACAACAGCAGCCCGAGACCCTCACAGTCGTCGCTCAGCCGGCTGCCGCCCACTATCTGGTTGTGGCTTATCACTATCACGTCGTTGGCACGCACGGTGCGCTCCGTGGCATCCACGTCGTAGGTGGCGCTGCCCTTCAGGCACACGGCCATGAGCACGCAGTTCATGCGCCCCGGCTCAGACGACTTCAGGAGGTTCCTGAAGTCGTCTATCACCAGGATGTCATTGTCTATGTGGCTGCACTCGTATTTCTCCACTATGCTGCCTATGCTGATGTCCCTTATGCCGTCGTACATTATCTTATCACGTGTTTTTACTTCGTCAGTTTCACGGTCTTGGCGCCGGCGGCAGAGGTCACCTTCACCACATATACACCGTGAGCGGCACCCGCGATGCTCACCTTCGACTGTCCGGCTGCTACCGCTGTGCGCACCACTGCGGTGCCGTCGGCGGCATATACGGCCACTGTGGCTGCGCTGTCGGCCGATACCGCCAGTGCGTCGGAGGCGCGGTCGTAGGCTATGCTTATGCCGTCGGCAGAGCCGTCAGACACATGGTCTATCGCCGTCACTACATTGTCGGAGTAGAACATCTGCCACTCGCTTATCTGACCCTGCAGGTCTCCGCTGTTGGCGGTGAGCTGAAGGCGGTAGTGAGCGTATGCCTTGTCGTTGTCGAAGGAGAAGAACTGCGTGGTCTTGCGGTTCTGGAACTTGATGCCCGTGCGCTCATCGAGGAGCGTCCACGACTGTCCGTCGTCAGAACCGAGCAACTGCCATGCCGACGGGTCGCGCGAGGCGTTGTCGGAAGCGGATGTCAGCGAGTAGAGGTTGACACGCGCTGCGGCATCAAGGTCGTAGTCTATCCACGAAGAGCCGTAGAAGTCGAAGCAGTACTTGGTGTCGGCATTGGCGTCGAAGAGGCTCGTGCAGTCCTCGGCAGAGCTCTTTCCTACGCGCTCCGCGCTGCATGTGCCGCCCTTGGACACGATGTCTGAGCTGCTTACGCAGAGTCCGTTTATCTGCCACTCGCCTATCTCCACCTCACTGGCGGAGGCATTCTGCGCTGCGGTGATGAGCAGACGGAAGTACGTGTACTTGTCAGAGAGCGACGTGTTGTAGCTCCTTACCTGTCCGCTGCGGGTGAACGAGGCGCTGTTCTGGGTGCTGGCCGTCTGCCACTTCTCACCGTCATTGGACACCTGAAGGGTCCACTTCTTGGGAGTGAGGGTGTAGTTGGCACCAGAGCATACGCTGTACTGCTTCACTGTGGTGGGCACTGCCGACTTGTACATAATCCATGTGTCGGTGCCGAGCGGCAACTTCACCGTGGACTGCGGGTTGTTGTCGGCCACTGCCTTCAGCACATCGTGTGCCGCATTGTCTGACGATGAGAACTCACCGCCGTTCTTCGTGATGTCGTTATAGAGGTAAGCCGAGGCCGAGAGAGCCCCCTCAAGCCGCACCTCCGACAGAGAGGGCGAGGCGGAGGCGTCGTCTATGACGAGGCGGTAGTTCTGGTATGCCGCGTCACAGGCCACCTCATAGTACTGCGTGCTGCCGCCATACGGGAACGTCTGTGCCACGCGCTTGTCGATGACCTTCCACGACGAGGTGTTGTCAGAGCCATAGAGAGTCCATGCCGTGGGTGCCTTGGCACTGGCCGATGAGGGCGACGTGAGCGCGTAACGGGCCAGAACGTAGTCGCCCTTGCCCACATACGTCAGCTCAGACGAGCCATCGGCGCTGAACACAACATCGTGAGCGGCATCGTGGTCGGTGAGAGCGGCATCGCCTTCCTTCACGGTTCCGCCGTCGTCGGTTATGCCCTTGCCCGTCACATCGGTACCGAATATCATAAGCTGCGCCAGTGATGTGGTGGCTGCACCGCCGTTTGACTTCACGGTGAGGCGGAAGCGCGAGAACTGCTTGGCAGTGCTCACGGCGCGGCGGAGCTGCGAGCAGCGTGCGGTGAAGGCCATTGCGCTGCACTCATCGAGCACCGTCCACGCCTGTCCGCCGTTGGTTGCCTCCAGAGTCCAGGCCGCAGGGTCGGCGGAAGCGTCTCCGCTGGAAGCCACGAGGGCGTAGCCCTTGGGCGATATGGGCGTGGGCGACACGTACTCCACCGTCATCTGGCGGCCGCTCACGGTCACGGCAGTGGTGGAGAGGCCGTCGGTGAGAGCGGAGGCGTTGTCGGCAGCGGGGCTGACGGTCACCACTCCGGCACCGCTTATGGCATTGGCGGCGATAGGCTCAAGCGTGGTGCCGAACCTGAAGCTCTTTATATTGTACGCACTGGTGTGCGAAGCCGTCTTGGTGGTGGGCAGGATGTACACGTCGTGTATGCCCGTGACGGGTGCCACGGTGGCCTCCACGTCGTTCCAAGTGCCCGTGGCGGGCACGTCGAGCGTGGCGATGAGCTGTCCTGTGGGGCTGTCGAGACGCACCTCGAGGCGTGCCTCTATCGACGCGGCGCGTGCCTTTGACACTACAGCATGCACCGTCTGTGCCGTGCGTGTGCCGAAGTCTACGCGCTTGTACCCGGCATAATAGCCGCTGCACGCGTTGGTGAGGCATGCCGTACCGTCAGCAGCGGTGGTGGCATTGAGGCTGCGTGTGTAGTCGAAGTCTACGGCACGGATATCGGAGAACGCGTCGCGTGTGAAGAAGTCGGTGGTGAGCGGAGCGTTGAAAGCTGCCGACACGGCCGTGGAGCAGCCGAAAGGCTGGTCGGAGTAAGACTTATCGCCGTACATCCAGTCCTCTGCCGACTTGGTGAGCCATGCCGAATGAGTGACTCCCGCGCTGTTCATGTTGCAGTAGGCACGCATGGCGTTGTCCTGCATCCAGGCCACAACGTCAGCCTTCTGGAAATCTACCGCATAGCGTCTGAGGTAGCGCATGAGTATGCCCTTGAAGCCACAGAGGTCGCCTTCGACCGTCTGGCACACCTTGATGATGCCGTTGGCATCGCAGAGGTCGTTGCGGGAGCACGACACTATGGCATCGGCATCGTGGCGATACTGCTCGTCTCCATAGTGGTTGTAGAGCAGTACGGCGGCCCCGAGCATGGTGCCCTGGTTGTAGGTAGACACCCAACGGTTGTAGCCTCCGGGCGTATTGGTGGCCGCATCCCACGTGAAGCTGTCGAACACCTGGCCCGTCTGCGCGTTGAAGAGGTATCGGCGCTGATTGTCGTAGAGCGAGCGTGCTATGTCGTAGTAGTGCTCATCGCCCAGGCCCATGGCCAGATAGCACGCCGCAACCTCCGTAGGTCCGTTGATACAGGAGTTGGTGCCATTGTGGTTTCCGCTCTGCTCGGCCCACCGCATCATGCCCCACTGGTTGTAGGCACGTGCGTATATGGCATCAAAATTCTTCTTGGCGAGGTCGCGGTATGTGGTGCTTCCCGTGAGCATGTAGGCGCGTGCCGACGCTATGATCATCCACATCACATCGTCGTTGAAGTCGTGTCCGAACCAGTGGTATGCGTCTGTGTACACAAGTCGGAGCCAGTCGTCGCCCACCTGGCTGCGGAAGTAGGCGAATATGGTGTTGAACAGCGTGAGGTACTCCTTGTTGCCCGATGTCTCATAGGCATCGAGGAGCGTCTCAAGCATCTCGGCCTCGCCCCATCCGCCACGGCTCAGGGTCTTGTAGCTGCCGGCCGTCTGCACGAAGTGGTCGCGCCACCCCTTCATCATGCGCACGCGGGCCTCGTTGTCGAAGCTGCGCTTAGCGTCCACCTCCACGAACTTCCATGTCTGCATGGATGCCTTGGAGGCATCGGGAGCGGCGAGAGTGACGTTGACCCCGTCGGTGGTAGACGACAGGGTGGCACAGAACTCGCCGTTGTTGGCTGTCTGCGTCATGCGGTAGGTGTTGGCCGCCGCGTCCACGGGGGTCAGCGTCCAGCGCGACGTGGCCGTGGTGAGCGTGACGTTCTGTGTGAGCTTGCTCGACGTAGAGGGCACCGTGGAGTTGCGTACGATGTACCCGTCGGTGTAGACATTGCGCAGCGCCATGGTGCCGTCGCCGTTGTCTATGACATCCCACTGCTGCGACGGCACGTCGGTGTCAGTCCACAGCACCACGGTGGTGCCCGACGCAGGTGACGAGTTGCTCACGAACAGCGACTTGCTGTCATCGGCAACCGGCACTATGCGGTAGGTTTTGCCCGGCACTACATCGGCCCATGCCTGTGGCATGATGGCTGTCATTGCGGCCAGGAGGATAAGTTTTCTCATAAAATGCGGTTTAAATGTTATTACGATTAAAAGAATTCACATATATCAATAGCATGGCGGCGCGTGCCGTCAGTCGTCATACAGCCACTCGGGGCTGTCGTCGTAGGGTGTCACCACCACCGCCTCCACGTCCTGCACCATGTCGGGGCGGAAGGCAGCGTCGCCTGTTATGCAGAGCTGCGAGAAGCGCGACACACAGAACTTAGGGTACGCCTGCTCGTCTATGTCGCCGCTGCACACGTAGCTGAAGCCCGGCATGTACACACGTGTGCCCCTCGCCGCGCCACGCAGTGTGAGCCGTGGCAGTGCCGTAAGCTCACGCGGGAAGATGGCAGTGAGCGTGTCGGCATGGCTGACGAGCGACAGCGGGCGCACCACCTCGGCCACGCGGCACCGCCTCAGCGGCATGGCCGCCAGCGCGGAGAGCCCTCGCCGTGGCGCGTCCACGGCCTGTGCGCCACGCCACAAGGGCCACTCCACCGCGCCATAGCTCCACGGCAGCACCTCCACACGGCCGTCGGCACACTCGCCACGGCTGCCATTGAGCCTATACGACGACGTGCGCCACAGCCAGTCTGCGCCGCTGTGCATGGCGGTGCAGATACCGTCGGCCGACGTAAGCTCCAGCCCTACCGCCACCTGACAACTGTCGGCGTGCGGACTCGTGGGCGAGTACCACACCGCCAGCACCGTGGTGTCGGGGCGCACGTATGCCGTGACATCGTAGCGCAGCGTGAGCGGCTCGTGGCCGCCGCCTGTGCGGTATGGCGTCATGGGGTCGGCCGACACGTTGCGGCCGTTGACATACAGCTGCGCGAAGCCCGTGGTGGTGAGCTGCACCACCGCGCGTGCCACGTCGCCAAGCTCCGTGTAGGTGCGGCGAAACCACACCTGCGACGTGCTGTCGGCCCTGTCGGCGCATATCCACGGCACGGTGAAGCCCTGGGCCGATGCCGCCGACGAGAGCAGCGACAGCAGCAATGCTATGGATATGCGGATGTAGTGAGGCATGTATTGGCGTTATTAGCGATATGGCGGTGCCCCTCTGGCGATGAGACACTCTTTCTTATATAAGATAAGCTGCGGCCTGGCTACTGGAGCAAGCCCCATTGCGCCCGCACGTGCATTATCTGTTGCAAAAATAACACTTTTTCCGCTAACCGCGTGTACGTGCTTTCTGTTTTTTTACTGCCGCGCCCTCCACGGCGCATTATTCGCCGCCTGACACCGCTCCGCCGCCCCACGTGGCGGCCATGTGCGCTATCTCACCGCTCACGTACTCGGCGAACGGCCCGTCGCCGAGCACCTGTATGTCGCGGTACAGGCCCAGCACGAAGCGGCCCACGCCGAGATAGCTGGCCACGTCGGCGGCGAAGAGCCACTTGCCGTCGGCCGCCGGCGTGATGCAAGTCTCGGCGGACGGGTACTCCTCCACCATGAGGTTGCGGGCGAGCTGCCCCATGAGCAGGCGCACACTGAAACGCTGCTCGCCGCTGAACATGAATATGTCGGTGAACACCTGCTTGTGTTTGTCCTCGGCTATCCACGGCACATCGAGCAGCTCCACGCTGCCTATGCGTGCCAGCTTGAACGTCTTGTTGGCATGCGAGCGTATCTCGTGGCAGCGTATGTCGAGGCCGTTGTTCATGAAGAGGAACGGCTCCACGATGCGGTCGCTCACGCTGTGGCTGTGAGGCGAGGAGTAGTCGTGCAGCACGCACATGGTCTTGTGCGCCATGGCGGCCTTGAGCTGCGTGGCGTTCTGGCTGATGGCGGTGAGCACCTCGGGCGAGCGCACGTCGGCGAGGTTGTAGTGCCGCACGAGCTTCTGGCGTATGCTGTGGGCGTAGAAGTCGGTGTGTCCGCCGGCAGTGAGCATCTGCAGGATGTAGGCGGCCTCCTCGCGGCTCACGGTCATGCTCTCGCCGAGCTTGCGCAGGAACGGCGACGAGCGGTCGAGGCGGTAGTATGGCCCCGACTTGAGCAGCTTGAAGCCGCTGAAGCGCAGGTACTCGAAGTAGTTGTACAGGTTGCGGCGCGTGATGCCCAGACGGTCGGCGATGTCCTGCGCGGTGTAGCTGCGGTTCTCGGTGAGCAGCAGTATGAGGTCGAGCTCATGCCCGTATTTTCCCATTCGCATAGCACAGGCCCTCACTCCTCAAACCTCAGGGGCAGCTCTCCGCCCAGCAGGTTGTACGACTTGCGGTGATACGGCGTGATGCCGTGGAGGCGTATGCCCTCGCGGTGCTCACGTGTGGGGTAGCCCTTGTTGCTGTGCCACCCGTAGTGGGGGTACTCCTCGGCGAGGCGGTCCATATAGTCGTCGCGGAAGGTCTTGGCGAGTATGCTCGCGGCCGCTATGGCCTGGTACTTGCCATCGCCCTTGACGATGGTGGCATACGGCAGGTCGCGGTAGGGCTTGAAGCGGTTGCCGTCTACGATGACGGCCTCGGGGCGCACGCTGAGTGCGTCGAGTGCGCGGTGCATGGCCAGGAAACTGGCGTTGAGGATGTTGATACGGTCTATCTCCTCGGGTGTCACCACGCCCACGGCCCACGCCACCGCGTCGCTCATTATCTCCTCGCGGAGCTCGCGGCGCGTCTTGGCGGTGAGCTTCTTGGAGTCGTTGAGACGTGGGTTTTGATAGTCGGGAGGCAGTATCACGGCCGCCGCATACACGCTTCCGGCAAGGCATCCGCGCCCCGCCTCGTCGCATCCGGCCTCCGTCATGCCGTCAAAATAGTGTGATTCGAGCATGTGTCATGAGATTAAAGTGCGATAGTAGCACAAAAGTAAGCATTTTTTCTGACCTCTCCGCCTGCCAGACCGTAAAATATCGCGGCAAGCATCAAAAGGCCCTTAATGCACCACCGCCACGGCGCACGGCAAGGACGGTTTTGCGAAACGGGCCGTTTCGCACTGCAAAATGGGCTGAATCGTGCTGCAAAACGGCCCATTTCACAACGCAAAATGGGCCGTTTTGCAACGCGTTATGGATCAGTGCGTTACGCACCCAAACAAAAGCATGTTGAAATAATGGCGGAACATGTATGCAGCGTGGTGCCACACGGCTACCAGTCTGGTACCTACAATAACGCATAGGCGGAACCGCCACGGCTGTCATCAGACCTGTGTGAGTTCCGCCTACGCGCTATAATAATATATAATGTGTGCCGAGAGCTAAACAAAGTTTAACTAAACTTCTCGGAAATGGTAATATTACTTCCAGATATGTGAGTAAGTTTGCACCGTGAACAAAGACATAACTCCATAAAACATATAAGTCATGTACAAGAACATCAGCATCACACCCGTCAGCAGCAAGTCTGCATCCACACTCCTCTACATCAAGCACCTCGTGCTGGCACCCATGTACTGGCTGCGCCGCTATTACAGCGACGTGCTGGACAAGCAGCTCGACATGCGGCAGACATGGCTGCTGCTCAACGCACAGGCAGCCTTCGCCATGACCTTCTTCCCTGCCGAGGCCTCGCTCACGGCGCGTGTGGCATGCTGCGCATGGCTCGCGTCGGCCGTGATGAAGTGCCGCAAGGCTCTGTGAGCCGTGCCCCTGTGGGGGCGGCAGGGCGCGGCGGTCAGAACATGCGGCTTACGCGTTCTATGCCCTCGGCGAGCGCGTCTATCTCCTGCTTGGTGTTGTAGAGCGCGAACGACGCGCGTACCGTGCCCTGTATGCCGAGACGGTCCATGAGCGGCTGGGCGCAGTGGTGCCCCGTGCGCACGGCTATGCCGAGGCGGTCGAGGAGCGTGCCCATGTCGAGGTGGTGTATGTCGCCCACGAGAAACGACACCACGGCATCCTTGCCGGGGGCCGTGCCGAAGATGCGCATGCCGCCTATCTGCGACAGGCGCGACATGCAGTAGTCGGTGAGCTCGTGCTCATGCGCCGCTATGGAGTCCATGCCGAGCGCCGAGATGTAGTCTATGGCCTTGGCCAGGCCGTGCGTGGCCACGTAGTCGGGGGTGCCGGCCTCGAACTTGAACGGCAACCGCTCAAACACCGTGCGCTCGAAGCTGACGCTCTCTATCATCTCGCCGCCGCCCTGGTACGGCGGCAGACGGTCGAGCCAATCCTCCTTGCCGTAGAGCACTCCCACGCCCGTGGGGCCGTAGGTCTTATGGCCGCTGAAGGCGAAGAAGTCGCAGTCGATGTCGCGCACGTCCACCTTGAAATGGGGAGTGCTCTGCGCCCCGTCTATGAGCACGGGCACTCCGTGCTCATGGGCTATGGCCACGATGTCGCGTACGGGGTTGACCGTGCCGAGCACGTTGCTCACATGGGCTATGCTCACGAACCGCGTGCGCGGCGTGAAGAGGCGTGCGTACGCCTCCATGTCGAGCTCGCCGCTGTCGGTGATGGGCACCACGCGCAGGGCTATGCCCCGCTTGGCGGCCTGAAGCTGCCACGGCACTATATTGGAGTGGTGCTCCATGGCCGACACTATGACCTCGTCGCCCTCGTGCATGAACGCGTCGGCATACGACGATGCCACGAGGTTGATGCTCTCCGTGGTGCCGCGCGTGAACACTATCTCCTCTACCTTGTCCGCACCTATGAACCTACGCACGGTGTCGCGGGCCGCCTCGTGCAGGTCGGTGGCCTGCTGCGAGAGGTAATGCACGCCACGGTGCACGTTGGCATTGACGTTGAGGTACTCGTCGCGCATGGCATCGAGCACGCAGAGCGGTTTCTGCGTGGTGGCGGCGTTGTCGAGATATACCAGCGGACGGTCGTAAACGGTGCGCGAGAGTATGGGGAAGTCCGCGCGTACTTTATCTATATCGTACATGCTATAATAAGGGAAAAGTGAAGAATGAAGAACGAAGAATCCAATGGCTTGTGCTGAAATGGGCGGTGCTGGACTCCTCGCTCCTCACTCTCAGTTATTCATTTCTATTTGCAGAGCTTGCATCCCTCGCACTTGTTGAGCTCGCCACGGAAGCGTTTCTCTACGAGGTGGTGCAGACGGTCGCGCAGAGGCTCAAGGCCGATGTGGTCTATCACCTCGTTGATGAAGGCGAACTCAAGGAGCAGCTTGGCCTCCTTCTCGCTGATGCCGCGCTGCCGCATGTAGAAGAGGGCGGCATCGTTGAGCTGTCCCACGGTGGAGCCGTGGGCACACTTCACGTCGTCGGCGTATATCTCAAGCATGGGCTGCGTGTACATGCGTGCCGTCCTGGAGGCGCACAGGTTCTGGTTGGTCTCCTGCGACGTGGTATTCTGTGCGCCGTGGCGCACCAGCACGCGTCCTGCGAAGGCACCGCGTGCGTCACCATCGAGCACGTACTTGTACAGCTCACGGCTCGTGCAGTGGCCCACCTGGTGGTCTATGAGCGTGTTGTTGTCCACGTGCTGGCTCTTGTCGGCTATGACGCAGCCGTTGGCGGAGCACTCCGCGCCCTCGCCCTTGAACACTATGTCGAGGCGGTTGCGCGTCACGCCGTTGTGGAGCGTTATGACATTGTGGTTGACACGCGACGAGGCGAGCTGCTCTACGTACACGTTGCTCACGCGATGGTTGCGGATGTGCGTCTCCTCAAGGCAGTAGAGGTCGAGGCTTGCGTTCTCGCCCACGTAGGCTTCGATGACCTGTGTGGTGAGGAAGTCGCGGTCGTCGGCGGCATGGTCGCAGAAGAGGAGCCGTGCCTCGGCGCCGTCCTCCACGATGATGAGCACGCGGCGGTTGACCATGAGGTCTACATTGGAGCGCAGTATGTTGATGACCTGCACGGCACGGTCTACCTTCACGCCCTTGGGCACGTACACGAAGAGCCCGTCCTGGGCCAGCATGGTGTTGAGAGCCGTCACCGCGTCCTCGTCGCTGCGGGCTATGCGTGCGTAGTGGCGGGCCACCACGTCGGGCATCTCGGCAGCGGCCTGGCACAGCGAGCACACCCTCACGCCCTCGGGGAGCCGCGCCTTGGGCATGGCCTTGGAGTAGAACATGTCGTTGACGACGAAGTAGAGCGACGTGCTCAGGTTGGGCACGTCACACCTGAAAGCCTCATACGGGTCTACGGGTATGTCGAGGCGACTGAGGTTGAGACCGTAGTCGGGGGCGAAGAGCTCGCCTATGTCGGTGTATTTGTAGCGTTCTACCTTGCGTGTGGGGAACCCGAGCGAGCTGAAGGCGGCGAAGGCATCGTCGCGCACGGCATTGAGCGGCGCGGCGCTGTGGCTGCATATCATCTCACGGCACTCACGGTAGAGGTCTATATATTGTTTCTCACTGTTCATGTTCATGAATTTTGGATTATTCAACGCTGATTTTTGAATCTTGATTTCCTGAACTGCCAATTATCAGATATTGACTTCTGAATCTTCATTTTCTGAATTACCAATTCAAAACTGAATAATTCCCAATCGGCGGAGCCGACCAATTCAAAACTCAAAATTCAAAATTCAAAATTTCAATCCTCGCCAACCTCGGCCTTTATCCAGTCGTAGCCGCGAGTCTCTATCTCCTTGGCGAGCTCCGGGCCGGCGGTCTTCACTATCCTGCCCTTGTAGAGCACATGCACCACGCTGGGCTTTATCATGTCGAGCAGACGCTCGTAGTGTGTGATGAGGATGGCCGAGGTCTCGGGCGTGTGCATCTTGTTCACGCCCTCGGCCACTATGCGCATGGCGTCGACATCGAGTCCTGAGTCGGTCTCATCGAGTATGGAGAGCTTCGGTTCGAGCATGGCCATCTGGAAAATCTCGTTGCGCTTCTTCTCTCCTCCAGAGAATCCCTCGTTCACCGAACGCCTGGCGAGCTTGCTGTCGAGCTCCACTATCTGGCGTTTCTCGCGCATGAGCTTCATGAAGTCGCTCACATTGAGCGGCTCAAGGCCCTGGTACTCGCGCTTGGCGTTGACGGCCGCACGCATGAAGTTGGTCATAGACACGCCCGGTATCTCCACAGGGTACTGGAAAGAGAGGAACAGTCCCTCGCGGGCACGGTCCTCAGGCTTCATGTCGAGGAGGTTCTTGCCGTTGAATATGGCCTCGCCCTCGGTGACGGTATAGAGCGGATTGCCCGTGAGCACGGCACTGAGAGTAGACTTTCCCGAGCCGTTGGGGCCCATAATGGCATGTATCTCGCCATCGCGTATGGTGAGGTCTATGCCACGTAATATTTCCTTGCCATCAATGGTGGCGTGCAGGTTCTTGACTTCTAACATAATTAGAATTTTGAATTTTGAGTTTTGAATTTTGAGTTATTCGCGGCATGTTGCCGCGATTTCGGGTTTTGAATTCTGAGTTTTGAGTTTTGAATCGTTCGCGGATGTACCCGTGATTCAGAATCATTCAATCTTAATCTTTGAATCATTCTATCCTGAGCATTGACTTTCTCAACCTCGGGTCTTGAATCACTCAACATTAATCCTTGAATCATTCTATTCTGAGCTTTGACTTTCTCAACCTCGGGTTTTGAATCACTCAACATTAATCCTTGAATCATTCTATTCTGAGCATTGATTTACTCAATCCTGAGCTTTGAATCACTCAACCCTGAACTTTGATTTGTCAAGCTCAAAACTGAGCAACTCAAAATCGGCAAAGCCGACCAATTAAAAACTCAAAACTCAAAATTCAAAACTCACCCCACCGTTCCTTCCAGCGATACGCTGAGGAGTTTCTGCGCCTCCACGGCGAACTCCATGGGCAACTTGTTGAGCACATCCTTAGCATAGCCGTTGACTATGAGCCCCACGGCCTGCTCGGTGGGTATGCCACGCTGGTTGCAGTAGAACAGTTGGTCCTCCGATATCTTGGATGTCGTGGCTTCATGCTCCACCACTGCCGTGTCGTTGTGTATGTCCATGTACGGGAAAGTGTGTGCGCCGCAGTCGCTTCCGAGCAGCAGCGAGTCGCATGACGAGTAGTTGCGGGCGCCGTCGGCACTGCTTGTGGCACGCACCAGGCCACGGTAAGAGTTCTGGCTGTGCCCGGCAGAGATGCCCTTCGATATGATTGTGGACTTGGTGTTCTTGCCCATGTGTATCATCTTGGTGCCGGTGTCGGCCTCCTGGTAGTTGTTTGTCACGGCCACGGAGTAGAACTCGGCCTGTGAGTAGTCGCCACGGAGCACGCAAGACGGGTACTTCCACGTGATGGCGGAGCCCGTCTCCACCTGCGTCCACGACAGTTTGGAGTTGACACCGCGCAGGTCTCCGCGCTTCGTCACGAGGTTGAGCACGCCGCCTTTGCCGTGTTCATCGCCCGGATACCAGTTCTGCACGGTGGAGTACTTGACCTCGGCGTTGTCGTTGACCACTATCTCCACGATGGCGGCATGGAGCTGGTTCTCGTCGCGCATGGGCGCGGTGCAGCCCTCGAGGTAGCTGACATACGCGTCGTCGTCGGCTATGATAAGCGTGCGCTCAAACTGACCAGTGTTGCGGGCGTTTATCCTGAAGTAGCTGCTCAGCTCCATAGGACAGCGCACTCCCTTGGGGATGTACACGAAGGAGCCATCGGAGAACACCGCACTATTGAGCGCAGCATAGAAGTTGTCGCGGTAAGGCACCACCGTACCGAGGTACTGCCGCACGAGGTCGGGGTGATTCTTTATGGCATCGCCTATGGAACAGAATATTATTCCCTTCTCGGCGAGCTTCTCCTTGAACGTGGTCTTCACCGACACCGAGTCCATGATGGCATCCACTGCCACGCCGCTCAGGGCCAGACGCTCCTCGAGTGGTATGCCGAGCTTGTCAAACGT
>JALFIM010000085.1 GCA_022775985.1 Prevotella sp. | reverse complement strand
CGCAATGTGCCGTAAGAGTGGGAGGCATCGGTCTCCACCGAGTAGCTTTTCGCTATTTTGCCGCCAGCGAAAAGCGTTATGGCCACCGACTTTACAGGCCCGTGCATATATTCATCGCCCGACTTCTTGCATGTGGCAATGTATGCGAGGCCGTCGCAGAACTCGCGAAACTGGTCGTCGCTTATGCTCTGGCTGAATGTCTTGGATGGATTGCTCTTGGTGACGCTCACCCTATTCTGGGTCACGACATACCTGCACTCCTTGACTTCCGAGTACATCTTTTCCCTGTAAACCACCACTACCTTGTCTATTGCCCTGCCGACGGCTATATGCTGATGTGGCTGTGGCCTCGTCATGGCTCCAGAACCAGCTGCGACAGACGCGGCAGTGGGAGCGGCTGTCACCACAGTGGCCTCCTTGGCGATGTCGTGTGGTGCTGCCTTTCGTTGGCTTACAGGCTCCTCTATGCCGTCAAGCTGGGCAAGGAGCGTGCTTACGTCCGGGGTGCGCTGTACCGTCATGGGAGCCATGGTACGGCTCACCACGTCTATGAGCCTCTGGTCTACGCCCTTGGCTACAAGCTCGCTGTAAGGGAAACCGCTGTTCAGTATGAAGGAGGCGTGTGGTGGCGCGATGCCTGTAAGCATCTTGAACATGGTGGCACCGAGGGCATACACGTCCATCGTCACGGGAAAATGCGAGCTGTCGCGGTAGTCGCAGTCCTGCTCTATGGGTGAGTAGCCAGGCGTACCGCGGCCTATCGTAAGGCTCGACATGGGGTTGTCATCATCGGCATACTGCTTGGAGTAGCCGAAGTCTATAAGCACGGCATGGCCGTCACGCAGCATCACGTTGGAGGGCTTGAGGTCAAGGTGCAGCATCTTGGCGGCGTGCATGCACTGCAAGGCGGCACCTATGTCGCGTGTGTAGCGCAGCGTGTCTGCCACGCACAGACCGTCGTGGCTGCGAATGAGCGAGTCGAGGCTGCCGCCGTCTATATACTCCATGGAGTAGTAGGCCGTGCCGTTGGCCTCAAATGCCTCCACTACCTTCACTATGTTGGGGTGATACAGCTTCATCAGATTCCGCGCCTCGTGCAGGAACTTCGTGCGGTAGTAGCCGAACATGCCTGTCTTGTTGCCCGCCGTCACCGACAGACCTTCACGCCCGTTGGTCTGCTCCATGAAAAACTCCTTCACAGCCACTATGAAGCTCACGCTGTCATCATGCAGCAGTGTGGCCGTGGCAAGATATGTTATGCCGAAACTGCCCTGCCCCAGCACGCGGCTTATGGCATAGCTGTAGCTGTCGCTGAGAAGGACTGTACCCACGGGGAGAGCATAAGATGTATTACTGTTCATTAATTTGATATGCTTTTATAATGTAGACGCAAATTTACGAAGTTTTTGACACACAGCAAACTTTTCATGGTGAAAGTGCGTGCCGTGCCGGTATGCCTGGCTGCTTGCGCCGCAGCGTGTGCCCATGCGCCGCAACGCATGAGCAATGCTTGCTGCGCCAGTGGATGAGAAAATATGCAATTATTGGCACTCACAGGAGCGCGTTTCTGCATTTTTATAGTAATTTTGCAGTCGGAAATACTGTGTATTATCCACATAGCACATACTATAAAACATTATTATTCGTAAAATCAATCTCATTAAAAGAAGGGAAACACATGAAAAAATCTCTACGCATCTTCTTCGCCGTAGTGGCGATGATGCTCTGTGCGTAAGCGCACAGGCACAGGAAATGCCCAATCCGGAGCCGGTGAGGAATCAGACTGCCGTCTATGACGACGTGAAGAACACGGTGACCATCACCGGCAAGGCCCCGTCGTACACCGAGTACGACTGGGACTATTCTTACACCAACTACCCACTCGACCACATCTCCTACATCGCCATCTACCGCCACACGCCCGGCACCGAGTGGCCCGATACGGAGTATGCTCGCATCACGGCCCCAGAGGTGGGCAAGACCATCTCGTACACCGACACACAGGTGGAGGCCGACAACAACTACGAGTACAAGCTCGTGGTCGATGTCGACGGCAAGGACAGCTACGGCGCGTTCACGTCGGTGTACACTGGCGTGAAGCCCGGTGAGCTTACGGCGTTCAGCGCGTCAGTGGCATCATCGGAGTCTACGTCGGTAGACCTCACCGCTACTGCTCCCACCACAAGTGCCAGCGGCTCACCGCTCACCAAGCCCATGAGCATAGTGCTTCAGGTGAAGGACCTCTTCGACTATGTGACCCTGCACACCATAGAGAACGTGCAGCCGGGGCAGACCGTCACATGGCAGCACACCGGCGTGATACTCAACACCAACTGCCACTATGTTGCCTACGCCCTGATAGGCACCGGCGGCAAGGGACAGAGCTCTGAGGCCGACATATACGTGGGTCTCGACCGACCTGGCACTCCGCAAGACTTCACTGCCTCTGCCGATGGCGACAAGGTGAGCTTCACATGGAAGGCTCCTGCCTGCGGCGACCGTGGCGGACACTACGACAATGCCACCTACACGCTGCGCATGAAGTACAACGACGGTGAGGAGCAGACGGTGGCAGAGGGCATCAACGGCACCTCATACGTGTACAATGTGAAGGGTGAGGAGGCCACCATGACATTCTCGCTCGTGGCTGTCAACGCAGCCGGCGAGAGCGTGGAGGAGGCTAAGAGCGGACAGGTGACGGCCGGACAGGCCGCAGCACTGCCGTTCAAGGAGTCGTTCGCTGGTGGCGCTCTTACCCACAAGGGGTGGCAGAAGGCCACCACGCAGCACGATGAGTACTACACGTACGATGCCTGGTACTTCACCGGCTCGGGCACTATGTACTACATGCCCACCGATGATTATGTAGACATCAACCCGCAGGACGGCGACGAGGGTATGGCATCAAGCAAGTTCTACGGCTATTCCGAGGACGGCCAGACCGAGAGCCTTATCAGTCCGCGCATGGATGTGAGCAAGACCAAGAACGTGAAGCTCTCGTTCTACTTCTGGAATGTCATAGAGGATGCGTGCAAGAACGAGGCACGCATGCAGATAAGCCGCGACGGCGGCGACTGGGAGACGGTGCTGACAACGCACCCGTTGGCCGAGGGCGCCCCGCAGTGGGAGCAGTACACCAAGGTGGTGGGCGTGGAAGGCACGTCAGACCTTCGCGTGAGGGTTGACGCCATACGCCACAAAGGTGCTGTGGTGAACGTGTACATCGACAACGTCATGGTGGAGGCTACTACCGAGACGGGCATCAGCTCGGCCGTAACGAGTGGCGACAATGCCGCAGTTGCCGAGTACTACACAGTGGCCGGCGTGCGTGTCAACCGTCCGACGGCTCCCGGCACATACATCGTGCGTAGCGGCAAGAGCGTGAAGAAAGTGGTGGTGAGATGACATCGCCACGGCCTCGGGCCGCAAAGCAAGGCGGCATTCGGCATGTGGGCTCTCTGAACGCCATGTGCCGCAATGCCGTATAACGCATGAAAATAAGTATATATAATGTAATCGTCCTCAATGAACTGGCAAACACTGTGGCGGCCAATGGCCCGCTTGTGATTGCAGGTTCATTGAGGACGATTGCTTTTTTATCCAAAGATAACGCAAGTGCGAGAGCAATGGAGCTTGCTCCAATTGCCGAGCCGTAGCTTATCTTCTACAAAGATAATGCAAACCGAACGCAATAAAGCTCGCTTTAATTGCTGAGGTGCAGCTTATCTTATCCAAAGATAATGCAAGTGCGAGAGCAATGAAACTTGTTTCGATTGCCGAGCCGCAGCTTATCTTATCCAAAGATAACGAGTCAACTTCTGTCCTTTGCCTCCTGTCTATCGGCAATGTCCTTTATATCTTTCTTGCTGAGTCCTGTGACATCGGCTATATAGTCGGCAGTCATACCCATTGCCAACAGTTTCCTTGCCACCTTGGCAATGCCTTCCGCAATACCTTCGGCACGTCCTTTGGCCTCTGCCGTGTCGAGAAAATTCTTCATATCGCGGTAAGTCTTGAGACTATCCTCGTGCTCCTTTATATCCATCTTGGTGAATATTGTTATGTTATAGTAAGTCAACCCTTGTCTGCTGCCTCCAGCTTGTCGGCAATGTCCTTTATCTCTTCCTTGCTGAGTCCTGTTGCATCAGCCACATAGTCTGTCGTCATACCCATTGTCAACAGTTTCCTTGCCACCTTGACAATGCCTTCTGCAATGCCTTCCGCAATACCTTCAGCACGTCCTTTGGCCTCTGCCGTGTCGAGAGAGTTCTTTATGTCGCGGTAGGCTTTGAGGCTGTCCTCATACTCCTTGAGCTCCACCTTGGTAAACTTCGCTATCTCCGCCTCTCTGAATAGTCGGTCGAAAACCTCGCTCTGGAGTCTCCTTGGCTGGCGGTCGAGGCGTGAGAGGTTGCGCAACACGAAGAGCCACTTGTCGTATGTGGTGCGCAGTTGGTCTATGGACTTGTTGAACTTCGACACCTCCACGTACTTGAACGTGAGCTTGTCGTTGAACACGCGGTGCGTGCTCTTGTCAAGCAGTCCTACGTCATGGTTTATAGTCCGTGCGGAGAATGCCGGGTCGCTCATCTCATAGTTGAGCAGAGCCACCACGTACACGTGTGCGAGGTTGAAGTTCCAGTCGGCACCCTTGGGAGCCTGCTCCCTTATCGGGAACGTGGCGTAGTACAGGGAGCGGTCTTTGAAGTACGTCTGGTAGGCGTTCTGCATCTCCACGATGAACTTCTCGCCGCGCTCGTTCTCGCAGTACACGTCGAAGATGGCCTTGCGCTCTGTGTGCACGTCGCCCACGTTCTCGCTGTTGAGGTACTTCACGTCCCTTATGACCTGCTCACCGTTGAACAGCGAGTTGAGGAAACTGATGAGCAAGTCCTTGTTGGGCTTGGTGCCGAAAATACGCTTGAACCCGAAGTCGGTGAGCAAGCTGATGTATCGTTCTTCTGTCTGGCGCATAGTTTTATTTGTTTAGTGGTGACGCACTACGTGTGCCGTCGTCGGCGCGGTGTGGGTACACGGCTCCGCGATGACCGCTTCACGTATGCAAATCTAATAATTATTTGCCAATGCAGCAAATAATCGTCAGCAAATCATTCTATATATATGGTGTGCCTCGGCCTGTACGGCACGCATGCCTCATCCGTCCCCGACTGTCCGCGCTTTGGCCGTGACGAACATGCCGCGCAGACTTATCGTCACGCTGGCGAAGTGCCGCAGCGCGGCCAGTCCTATGGTGCCGTCGGTGCCGGTGCGCAGCGAGGGGATGCCAGTGGCGGCCTCAGAGCCGTCGGTGGCTGCTCCGCTGAGGGCCATGGCTCCGCTTATGGTGGCGCGGGCCGGGCCTATGGCTATGTCAAGCCGTGGCAGACGCAGGGCACGCAGTCGCACCGTTCCGCCCACGGCACCGTAGCTCACGCTGTCGGGCTGGGCCGTGTCGGCCGCAGAGGGGTGCGCGGCGAGCCAGCGGGGAGTGAGCGTGGTGTTGTAGGAGCCCGTGTCGAGGTTCATGCGCAGCGTCTCGCCGCCGTCAGAGTCCACGAGCAGCGTGAGCTGGTCGTCGTCGCCGCGCATCATGTTGGGAAACTTATAGGGGCATGGCGTGGGCCGTGACGGCACCGTGATGCGCTGCGACACGAAGTCGATGCTCACCTCCCCGAGCCGCTCCATCAGCGGCATGCCCACCATGACGGGCATGCCACGGCTCACGGCGCGGTCGGCTATGGAGTCGCCCGTGGCCATGTCCACCACCACGAACGGCACGTTGCGCCACGCCATGTCGCGGCCTATGCGCAACGTGTCGGCTATGGCGAGCTGACCGCGCCGCCGTCCTGCGCCGCGCACGTCTATGTAGTAGTTGAGCCGTATGAGTCGCATGCGGTCGGCATCGGCACTGGATATTACGTTGAGCGACGCTCCCGTGTCGAGACCCACGTATGTGGCCACGCCGTTCACATGACCGTTCATGGCGAGGAACGCGCCCTCGCTGCCGGCCTGTGCACGTCTGTCGTAGAAGAAGCTCACGCTGAGGTCGCGCCCGCCAGCGTGCAGTTGGCGGCAGATGTCGCCCACGTCGGCCAGCACGCGGTAGTAGGAGCCGAGCGACCGCAGTCCGTCGGCCATGGCCTGTGGCGCACCTGCGTCCACGGCCTGTGCGTGCAGGCTCTCGGCCATGTCGGCGGCCTGTGCGTAGCGGCCCTGCCGCGCGAGGTTGAGCGGTATGAGCGATGCTATGCCGAAGGTATTGTCAAGGCCGAGCTGCTGTTGGCGGCGGCTGATGAGGCGGCGTGCGAGGCGGCAGGCATCATCGTTGCGGTTGAAGTAGTTGCATGTCATTACGTTGGCCACGTCGCGCAGCAGCGGGTCAAGGGAGTCGCGCGGCACGGTGTCGAGCACCCGCACCAGGCTGAAGCAGTCCTTCTCCGCCACGAGTCTGCCCACGCGCTCGGCCGCGCCCTGCGCCCATGCGGCGGCGGCCATCAGGGCCGCCACCGCGGCGATGACGATGCGTCTGTGGGTCATTTGCGCGAATTCTTCTCCTTCTCTATCTTCATGTCGAACTGGTCGTTGGGCCCGGTGCGGTGGGCAAACTGGCGTGTGGTGGGCGATATGCCGAAGAGCGGTGAGTAGGTGCGCACCTTGATGGTCTGCCCGTCGGGCATGAACTCGAGTATGCGCAGCCATCCGTCGCCGCCGTTGCCTTCCCATCCGCCGCCGAGCACCTGCACGTTGAACATCATCTGGTGTACGGTCTTGCCCGCGGCGTTGCGGTCCTTGCGGTAGGCTATGGAGTCGTCGAAGTCGCCGGGCTTGCCTGTGTGTCCGCAGAGCACGAGCCGTATGTTGGGGCAGCAGAACACGAGCTTGTCCCACACGTCCTGCCCGTAGTTGGCGGGGCTTATGCGGTAAGGCTCCGAGGCCGTGCGCTCAGCCGTGCGCTCCTTGAGGAACGAGTGGGTGATGAGTATCACGCGGTGCGAGCGGAAACGCTCGCTGTCGCACAGCTTCTTGGCCCAGTCGAGCACCTCAGAGCGCGGAGCCCACTCCGTGGCTATGACGAGGAGCTTGCCCCATGACGGGTCATCGAACTCATACGCGGCGTTCTCCAGCGAGTTCACGCCCTGGCGGTTGGGCATGGTGGCCACGACGCATCCGCTCCACGCGCTGTTGCGCTCTATGGGGAAGTACTCGGGGAAGTGCGTGGTGGGCTCGTCGCCGCGCGTATAGCCATACTCGTGGTTGCCGGTGGCTATGATGTACGGCACCTTGCCGTCGAGTCTCTTGAGGCACTGCGATGCCCACTGCCACATCTGGCGGCTCGTCTGGTCGGTCATGGCACGGTTGGGCACGAGGTTGTCGTTCTGCTCCACGAGGTCGCCGGTGAGCATCACGGCCTTGATGTGCAGCGAGTCGATGTTGTCGGCGCACCATGCCGTGCAGAGGTCGAAGAGGGGCTGGTTGCAGCCGTACTTGGTGTAGCCCTGCGGGTCGCCCATGAGTATCATGGAGAACGACATCAGGTTGGACAGACGCTGCTGGTCGGCGCGTTGCTGTGCCGTGGCTTGTGTCACGGCGCACAGGGCAAGGATTAGTGAAAACAATACATTTCTCATCATGTCTATCGTTTAAGAGTGATAACGTCAGCAAAATTAGCGATTATCGGTCTAATGGCAAAAGATTGGCCGCAAAATTTGCACCTCGCCGCGGCTGCGGCCGCACTGTGTGGCGGAATGGGCCGTTTCAGCATGCGAAACGGCCCATTCCGTGAGATGAAACGGCCCATTTCGCACGCTAAAATGGGCCGTTTTGCAACGCGCTGTGCGCCAATGCGTTGCGCGGCCATGCCCACACCGCGTGGTAATGGCCGCGCCTGTGGCTCCTATGGAGGCCGCAGGAGGGCTTGGGCACGGCCTGTGCGGCGCATGGGGCGTATCGCTGCCGTGGTGTGGCACGGGCCGCTGGGCTATGTATTAAAATTAGTAAATTATTGAGCTATTACAAAAGATTAAGTTAATTTTGCACTTTAAAAATAAGTCATAAAACAGAAGCGACAGATGAGCTTGACAAGTATAGCCGGGAAGTTCTTTCTCCCACGGCAGATAAAACTGGAGCGCCATATATGCCACGGCGTGGAGATGCAGCACGCGGTGCTGCGGCATCTCATAGAGACGGCTGCCAACACTGAGTACGGCCGCGCCCACATGTTCAGCACCACCAATACATACGACGACTTCGCACGCAACGTGCCCATCAACACCTACGAGGAGCTGAAAGCCGACATCGACCGCATGCGCCACGGCGAGGCCAACGTGCTGTGGCCGGGACTGGTGAAGTGGTACGCCAAGTCGTCGGGCACCACCAACGACAAGAGCAAGTTCATACCCGTATCGCCAGAGGGACTGCACCACATACACTACCAGGGCGGCACCGACGTGGTGGCCTTCTACCTGCGCAACAACCCGCGCAGCCGCATGTTCGACGGCAAGGGACTCATACTCGGGGGCAGCCACTCGCCCAACTACAACCTGCCCGGCTCGCTCGTGGGCGACCTCAGCGCCATACTCATAGAGAACATCAATCCGCTGGTCAACCTCGTGCGCGTGCCGTGCAAGCAGACCGCGCTGCTCAGCGACTTCGAGGTGAAGCGCGAGCGCATAGCCCGTGAGACGATGAACAAGAACGTCACCAACCTATCGGGCGTGCCGTCGTGGATGATGAGCGTGCTGGTGAAGGTGCTCGAGCTCTCGGGCAAGGAGCATATCGACGAGGTGTGGCCCAACCTTGAGGTGTTCTTCCACGGAGGCATAGCCTTCACGCCGTACCGCAGCCAGTACGAGCGCATCATCACGTCGGGCAAGATGCACTACATGGAGACCTACAATGCCTCGGAGGGGTTCTTCGGCATACAGGACGACCCGTCAGACAAGTCCATGCTCCTGATGCTCGACTACGGCGTGTTCTACGAGTTCATACCGCTGGAGCAGGTGGGCATGCCCGATGCCGACATCGTACCGCTCGAGGGAGTGGAGCTGGGCCGCAACTACGCCATGGTCATCAGCACCTCGTGCGGGCTCTGGCGGTACATGATAGGCGACACGGTGAGCTTCACGTCGCGCGACCCCTACAAGTTCGTCATCACCGGGCGCACCAAGTACTTCATCAATGCCTTCGGCGAGGAGCTTATCCAGGACAACGCCGAGAAGGGCCTCGCCTACGCCTGTGAGCAGACGGGCGCGGAGGTGAGGGAGTACACCGCCGCACCAGTGTTCATGGACCAGAACGCCAAGTGCCGCCACCAGTGGCTCATAGAGTTCGCGCGGCGGCCCGCCGACATGGCGGCCTTCGCCGACATACTCGACCGGCGGCTGCAGGAGGTCAACTCCGACTACGAGGCCAAGCGGTTCCACGACATCACGCTCCAGCACCTTGAGGTGGTGGAGGCGCGGCAGGGCCTCTTCGACGACTGGCTCAAGTCGAAGGGCAAACTCGGCGGACAGCACAAGGTGCCGCGCCTGTCCAACGACCGCAAGGCCATAGACGAGCTGCTCAGTCTCAACGCCTGACGCTCACTGCGGCAGCCGCCCCGCGCCACAGGCACGCACAGGGTGGCACGCTGCCGACAGCATATAGCATACACCGCGCCGCCGCACGGCCACAGCCGCCGGGCCGCCGCGCACAACACTCACCCACATGATGTCACCCAGACAACACCTACTCATACTCATGGCCATCGTGGCCGCCACCATCGTAGCGTCGTGCGCACGCATGGGACAGCCCGACGGCGGATGGTACGACGAGACTCCTCCGCGTGTGATAGGGGCCTCGCCGGCCGACCGCGCCACCAATGCCATGACGAAGAAAGTGACCATTCTCTTCAATGAGTTCATAAAACTCGACAACGCCACGGAGAAAGTGGTGGTCTCGCCGCCGCAGCTCGAGCAGGCCGAAGTGAAGGCTTCGGGCAAGCGCATAGAGGTGAAACTCAACGACACCCTGCGTGCCAACACCACCTACACCATTGACTTCAGCGACGCAATAAGCGACAACAACGAGGGCAATCCGCTGGGCAACTACACATACAGCTTCTCCACGGGGCCTGAGATAGACACCCTCGAGGTGGCGGGATGCGTTCTCCAGGCCGACAACCTGGAGCCTGTGAAGGGCATACTCGTGGGCCTGTACCGCGACTTCGCCGACTCTACGTTCACGCACCAGCCCATGCTGCGCGTGGCACGCACCGACAGCCACGGACGGTTCGTGGTGCGCGGCGTGGCGCCGGGCAGCTACCGCGCCTACGCCCTGGCCGATGCCGACGGCGACTTCAAGTTCAGCCAGAAGAGCGAGATGATAGCCTTCTCGCGCGACACCATCACGCCGCGCGTCATCGACGACACGCGGCAGGACACCATCTGGCAGGACTCGCTGCGCATCAAGGAGATAAACCGCGTGGGCTATCGCCACTTCCTGCCCGATGATATAGTGCTCAAGGCTTTCGGCGAGACCCTCACCGACCGCTATCTCATAAAGAGCGAGCGCAAGGAGGCCGACCACTTCACGCTGTACTTCAGCTACGGCAGCGACTCGCTGCCGTCGGTGCGCGGTCTCAACTTCGACTCGCGCGATGCCTTCATCGTGGAGCCCACGCCGCGCGGCGACACCATAAGCTACTGGCTGCGCGACACGGCTCTCGTCAATACCGACACGCTCGAGGTAGAGCTGCGCTACATGATGACCGACAGCACGGGTGTGCTCGTCAGCCAGACAGACACCCTCACCATGCTCTCCAAGCAGCCCTACGCGCAGCGCATGAAGAAACTGGCCAAGGAACGCACCGACTGGGAGAAGGCGCAGGCCAAGCTCCGCAAGCGCGGCGAGCCGTATGACTCGGTGATGCCGCTGCCCACGCTCACCATGAACGTGGACGCTCCGGCTGACTTGCCGCCTGACCGCAACGTGTACATACGCTTCGCCACGCCCATAGCGCGTGCCGACACGTCGCGCATACACCTCTACGCCAAGCACGACTCGCTGTGGTACCGTGCGCGGTATGAGCTGCGCGTGCTCGCCGACACGGCCCTCGTGCCCGACAGCATGGCCGCACACGACCTGCCGCTGCACCGCGCCTACGAGCTGAGGGCGGAGTGGAGGCCCGACATAGAGTACAGTCTTGAGCTCGACTCTATGGCCTTCGTCGACATATACGGCATGCCCACGAAGAAGCACAAGAACGGCTTTAAGGTGCCGTCGGCCGACAAGTTCGGCTCGCTGCTGCTCGACATCAGCGGCGTGAGCGGCCGGCAGGTGGTGGTGGAGCTGCTCGACTCGTCTGACAAACCCGTCAAGCGCACGGTGGTGACGGACGGACAGGCGCAGTTCTTCTACATCAAGGAGGGCACGTACTACGCGCGGCTCATACTCGACGACAACCGCAACGGGCGCTGGGATACCGGCGACTACGCCACCGGCACGCAGCCCGAGACCGTGTGCTACTATCCCGAAAAGATAGAGTGCCGCGAGAAGTGGGACGTGACGCGGCAGTGGAACCCCTTTGAGCGGCCCGCCGACAGGCAGAAGCCCGCCGACATCACCAAACAGAAGGGCGACAAGCAGCGCAAGGTGCAGCAGCGCAACCTCAAGCGTGCGCAGCAGATGGGCATAGATTACGTGCCCAAGATGTAACAAACAGACCCCGGTGGCCGTCTTGACAGCATACGGACGGCCACGGCGGCCGCCCAAAGCTATAAAACACTACACTATGAGAAAGACATTGCTTACCATAATCGCTGCCCTCGTGGCCATGGCCGCCGGTGCGCAGTGTACGTTCCGCAACACAGCGTTCAAGTCGGGCGAGTTCCTCAGCTACAACCTGTACTACAACTGGCAGTTCGTGTGGGTGAAGGCCGGCACGGCCGCCATGTCCACAGTGCAGAGCCAGTACCGTGGGCACCAGGCCTACCGCTCGTCGCTCACCACGCGTGGCAACAAGCGTGTAGACGACATGTTCGTGCTGCGCGACACGCTGCTCTGCTATACGTCTACCAAGATGGAGCCGCTCTATTTCCGCAAGGGCGCACGCGAAGGCTCGCGATACACCGTTGACGAGGTGTTCTACAGCTATCCCGACGGACGGCAGCACGTGCGGCTGCACCGCCAGAAGAACGATGGCACGCACATCTGGAAGAACGTGAGCGACGACCAGTGCGTGTTCGATATGCTCAGCATATTCATGCGGGCACGCTCCTTCGACCCCACGGGATGGAAGAAGGGGCAGACCGTCAACTTCCCCATGGCTGACGGACGCGACCTCACGCCGGCGCTCATACGCTACCGCGGCAAGACCAACGTCAAGGCCGACAACGGCAAGAAGTACCGCTGTCTGCAGCTCTCATACATAGAGCGCGACGGCAACAAGGAGAAGGAGATAGTACGCTTCTACGTGAGCGACGACGACAACCACGTGCCCGTGCGCCTCGACATGTTCCTGCGCTTCGGCTCGGCCAAGGCGTTTCTCGTGGGCATGAAGGGCGTGCGCAACGAGATAAAGGCTGAGGTGAAGTAGCACACGCGCCCTCACGCACGCGCTATACCGTATATCATACAACTCATATACAGCAAGATGCAAATACAAGACTTCGAGATAATGGCTCCCGTGGGCTCCCGCGAGAGCCTCGCCGCAGCCATACAGGCAGGGGCCGACAGCATATACTTCGGCATAGGCCAGCTCAACATGCGGTCGCATTCGGCCAATCACTTCAGTATAGACGACCTGCACGAGATAGCGCAGGAGTGCCACGCACACGGCATGAAGTCGTATCTCACCGTCAACACCATAATCTACGGCGAGGACATAGACACCATGCACCAAATCATTGATGCCGCACGCGACGCGCACATCAGCGCCGTCATAGCCAGCGACGTGGCCGTGATGGACTACTGCAACCGCCAGGGCGTGGAGGTACACCTGTCTACGCAGCTCAACATCAGCAATATCGAGGCCCTGCGTTTCTACGCACGCTTCGCCGATGTGGTGGTACTCGCACGCGAGCTCAACATGGAGCAGGTGGCCGACATACACAGGCAGATAGTGGAGCAGGACATACGCGGCCCCAAGGGCGGGCTCGTGAGGATAGAGATGTTCTGCCACGGTGCGCTGTGCATGGCCGTGAGCGGCAAGTGCTACATGAGCCTTCAGAACACGGGACGCTCCGCCAACCGTGGCGAGTGCATGCAGCTCTGCCGCAGGTCGTACACCGTCACCGACAACGAGACGGGCTGTCAGCTCGAGATAGACAACAAGTACATCATGTCGCCCAAGGATCTCAAGACCATAAGGTTTATCGACCGCATGATGAGTGCGGGCGTGCGGGTGTTCAAGATAGAGGGCCGCGCACGCGGCCCCGAGTACGTCTACAACGTGGTGCGGTGCTACAAGGAGGCCATAGAGGCCGTAGTGAGCGGCACGTTCACCGATGAGCGCAAGAACGAGTGGGACGAGCGGCTGGCCAAGGTGTTCAACCGTGGGTTCTGGGACGGCTACTATCAGGGCCAGACTCTCGGCGAGTGGAACAGCAACTACGGCTCCAACGCCACCGAGAAGAAGGTGTACGTGGGCCGTGGCGTGAAGTATTTCTCCAAGCTCGGGGTAGCGGAGTTCACCTGTGAGGCATCGGAGTTCTCGGTGGGCGACAAGCTCCTCGTCACCGGCCCCACCACGGGCGTGATGTATCTCAATGCCGATGAGATACGGCTGGAGCTGACTCCTGTGCAGACCGCGCCCAAGGGCACCCACGTGTCGATACCCGTGCCGGCGAAGGTGCGCCCCAGCGACAAGCTGTTCAAGCTCGTACCCGCTGACGTGCGGCACAGTTGAGGCGGTGCGTAGTGTGCGGATGGCACACGCTATGATATGCTGAAGGGCAACCCTGTGACCTGTTTTTCGGTCGCGGGGTTGCCCTTCTTGCGTCTTGTGGTGGTTGGGCGGTGCATTATGTATTGTGCTGTCGGGGTGTTGCGCCTGTTTGGCTGGTGTGCTATGCTGCTTATCTTGCGCCTTATGTCGTGTGCAGTCAGTGTCTTATGCCATGCTGCCGCTGTCGTGGCCTGGGCCGTCCTGCGTCTCCGTAGGGTCGTCCTGTGCCTCAATGGTGCCGTTGAGGCCGCACACATACTCATATAGCTTCTTGTAGAAGGTGTGGCGTGTCATCGTGGCGGCGTTGCCTATGATTATCAGTTTCATCCGCGCACGCGTTATGGCCACGTTCATCCGCCTGAGGTCGGAGAGGAAACCTATCTGCCCATCGTCGTTGGCACGCACCAAGGAGATGATTATCACGTCGCGCTCCTGCCCCTGGAAGCCGTCCACAGTGTTCACGGTGATGAGCCGTCGGAGCGGACGCAGCTCATCGTCGCGGCTGATGAGCCGCCTGAGCCACTGCACCTGGGCGCGGTATGGCGATATCACGCCCACGTCTATGCTGTCGTCTATGGCACGCTGGCGGCCTATCTTGCGGTAATAGTCGCGCAGGGTGGTGATGGTGAGCAGGGCCTCCTGCTTGTTGATGCGGCCGAAACTCTCGCCCACAAACTCCTCGGCACTGCCCGTGAGCGACGTGTCTATCCACGTCATCGGCGTGTCGAGGTCGAGTATTCCACGGTTGCTCACGAGCGGAGACGCCACCATGCGGCCGTCGTAGAACCACTGGCTGGAGAACTTCATTATCTGCTCGTTCATGCGGTACTGTACGGTGAGCATGGTCACGGAGTCGGGATGGCAGTCTACGATGCGCTCCATGAGCGTGGTGGCGAGGCCGCCGCGCATGGCCTCAAGGCTCTTCACGGTGGGCGGAAGCTGGCAGTGGTCGCCGGCGAGTACCACTCTTTGCGCATGCCGTATGGCTATCCAGCACGCCGCCTCAAGGGCCTGTGCCGCCTCGTCTATGAACAGCGTGCCGAACTTCATGCCGTCGAGCAGACGGTTGGCGGCCCCCGTGAGCGTGCATGCTATGACGCGTGCCTCGCCGAAAAGCTGCGCGTTGATGCGCAGCTCGAGCTCCGTGGCACGGCTGCGCAGGCGGTCGAGCTTCTGATGCCAGCCCTCAGTGCCGCGCCGCCGTTGCGAGCGCAGCTCACGCATGGCCTTGCGTATGCTCCACAGCTGCGGATAGTCGGGGTGTGCCTCAAACCGCCGCTCGTAGGTGAACGACAGCATCTTGTCGTTGACACGTGTGGGGTTGCCTATGCGCAGCACGCTTATGCCACGGTCTACGAGCTTCTCCGATATCCAGTCTACGGCCATGTTGCTCTGCGCACACACCATCACCTGGCTCTCGCGAAGCAGTGTCTCGTGTATGGCCTCCACCAGAGTGGTGGTCTTGCCTGTGCCGGGAGGGCCGTGTACCACCATCACGTCCTTGGCCCTGAGCACCTCGTTGACGGCCTGTTGCTGCGAGGCGTTGAGCCATGGCAGTGCAGTAGGCGCGAAGGTGAAGTGCTGCGGACGTAGCTGAGGGGTGTGGAACAGGTCGCGGAGGTAGCTCAGGCGGTTGTCGCGGGCATTGATTACGCGGTCGAGGGCATCAAACATCAGGCGGTATGATGTCTCGTCAAACGACAGCTGCACGCCCAGACTGAGCGTGGTGGCGAGTGCCGCCGCCTGACTCATGTCACCGAGCGCAAGCACCATGCGGTCGCCGTCGGCATAGCTCACGGTGGCGGTGAACGGCATGTAGCTCACCTTCTCGCCGTCGTCGGCTACTGTGAAGAAGCACACCGGCCGCCCATACTCGAAGTTGTGCTCGCCGTCATCGCCGGCCTCGCGCATTATCTCCACCACAGGTTGGTTAAGTGAGTTGTAGTAGCTGCGCCCGACCCTCACAGGGAGCCATGCGTCGCCGCGCTTCACCTTGCGCCTGATGCCCACGGCGGCGGTCTGCCGACGGAACGTCTCTTTCTCGAAAGCATATTCCTGTTGCAGCAGCATCTTGTGCCGCAACAGGTCATGGATAGGCATGTTCATGGTACAAAGTTAGTTATTTTGGGAATGAAATGTTAAAAAATGGCATAATTTTAAGATAATGCTCTCAAAATTCTTGATGTTAGAACTTTTTTCGTATCTTCGCCATATATTAAAAGAGCAACGCATCATAGATATGGCATCATCACCGCATGTGGGTGCGGATTCCACGGACGGAATACGTGTCAGCGGCCTCACGGTAGGCTACACGCGCCGTCGCTCGGCCCCCGTAGTGGTGTCAGGGCCTCTGGAAGCCTCGGCTTCGGAGTCGTGTCTTACATGCCTTATCGGTGAGAACGGTGCTGGCAAGTCTACGCTCCTGCGCACGCTTGTCGGACTTCAGCCTCCCATCAGCGGCGATGTGACCTGCCACGGCAGGAGCCTTTGCCGCATGTCGGCGGCACGGCGGGCCCGTGAAGTGGCCGTGGTGCTTACCGACAAGCCCTTCACCGGCAACATGACTGCTGCCGAGGTGGTGGCCACGGGACGCTCTCCCTACACGGGGTTCTGGGGTATCGGCGGTCAGGCCGACCGCGATGCCGTGATGAATGCGCTGCGGCTTGCAGGCATAAGTCACAAGGCCACGTGTCCGTTGACGCAAATGAGCGACGGCGAACGGCAGAAGGTGATGATAGCCAAGGCTCTGGCGCAGGACACTCCAGTCGTGGTGCTCGATGAGCCAACCGCTTTTCTCGACTATCCCGGCAAGGCCCTCACCATGAGACTGCTGCGAAGGCTTGCCCATGAGCAGCACAAGACGGTGATAGTGTCGTCGCACGAC
>JALFIM010000062.1 GCA_022775985.1 Prevotella sp. | reverse complement strand
CCAGTACTGAGACACGGCCTCGGTGAGTGCATCAGTTGTGGCGTTTGGCGTAAAAAGCGGCAATGAATAGTCCCTCGTCTTATCCCAAAATAGAGCGTGAAAATGGTGAGGAATGGTATAAAGACGGCAACAGGCAGAAAGTGAGAACCTCCTGCCTGTTGCCGTTTTTAATTGTGATTATCGCTATTCTAAGGCTCTTTTCGGCCCTGTGCAAGTATGTGGCCCTGCCGTTTATTTCACGATTTTCTGGCCGTTGATGATGTATATGCCTTTTGGAAGAGTATTGATGTCATTGCCGGCGTACATGCCTGATGTGGTGAATATGCGCCTGTCCGTGTACTTCGTGGTATCAGTGGCAGGACTGTCGATACCTGCTGCCACGTCATTCCAATACGTGAACGACACCGTGCCGAGCGTGATGTCCTCGCTGATGTCCGACAGTCCTGCTGCGATAGGTGTAAACTGTGCTGTCGCGGCAGACGTGTTGTCATCGGCATACCATCTGAAGTTGGGCAGATTCTGGCTCGCCGTCAGTGTGGTGATGCCCGATGTCCCAGGGAAAAGATCGCCCTTCATATTGTCCTTGTAGAGTGCTGATGACGGTGCTTCGTACGTAGACAGCAGCATGCCATCGGCCGGTATCACCGTCATGCGTGGACGGCCGGGCTCGTTGTTGAACTTCGTACTCGTGGAGATAGTCTTTTCGGGGCAGTTCACGCGGTATGCAAGCAGTCCGTGAGACGGCAGCTTGGAGTTCCATGCCGTGTTCTGAATGTTCTCCAGCATGATGTAGTCGTTGGCGTTGTCGGGGTTGCAGAACCTGTAAGACTCGCCACCGTTGTCGTATGACTTCATGGAGTATGTGCCGTCGGCCGTGATGGTGGAGGGCGTGTGCCAGCCCATAGTCTCGCGCTCCCATGCCGTCAGGGCTCTCGGGCAATAGCCCATATCGGCGTATGAGCCGCCGTCCATCAGGCTCCAGTACTCCATGCCCTGGTTGTCTGTTTGTGCCGATGCGACAGTAGGGTAGAGGTCGGGCAGACCCATGCAGTGGCCGAACTCATGGCAGAAAACGCCAATGCCGTTGATGCGTGGAGTGGCGAAGAATGAGCCTTCCCTGCCGAGAATCTTCTCATTGGAGTTGAGCTCGCTGGTGAAGAGCATGCACCTGACGGTCTTTCCTGCATACGTGCCGAAAACCCTCTGCACCATTTGCGACCATATAGCATCGTCGGAGGCACCGTTGTTCTCGCCGAACCCTGCATGTATCACCACCACAAGGTCTACGGTGTTGTCCTTGTTCGCATCGAGCTGGCTGTCGGCGAAGTCGGTAATCTGGCTTGCCAGCGCACACGCATCGGTGCCAAGCTGCGCTATGTTGGCATCTATCACGCCGTTGATGTCAGCGCCGTAGTGCGCCATGTTGTAGGGTAGGGTGACAGGCCCGACTACCTTGAACTTAGGAGTGAACGTACCGTTGCTCATGTCGCTGAAGTACTGCGCCACGCTGCCGTAGTTTCTGTATTCGCCATGTCCCAGGTCTGCCTGCTCACCGCCGTTGAGATACTGCTCGAAAGAGGCCGCAGGGTCGGTGATACTGAACTTCGTGTCGGCGAACTCGGCAAGTATCACCAGTGCCGTGGGCGAGCCTTCATGTGGAAAATAGGGCGGAAACACCTTGGCAATGGACTGGCCACGGCGGGCCTGACGCTTCATCACCGCTTTCTCCGAGAACAGTGCCGCAGCATTCTGGGCCTTGGCCAGTGCCGTCTCGGCCGCAGTGCGCAGCGTGCTGTCGTGCGCGAGCATTGCCGTCGGGGTCATGTCGCCGTCGGCCGAGATGTCGGCTATGCGGAATCCCGACAGCGTAGGCATTATCACTATGCCGTCAGTTGTGGTGTGCCATCTGAAATTCTCGTCGCCATGCAGCACCACTGTCAGCGTGGTGCCATCGGGCTGGGTCACCTCGAAAGGCACGCTGTTGGCCTTGACGGCGTGTCCATGTGCTATGGCGAGGAGACAGATGATGATTGTAAGCAGAAGTTTTCTCATGTTTTGAAGTTATGTGTTCGTGATTTGTGTATCATTATGACAGACCGACCCTCCGTGAGCGTATGCGTCAGTCATGCCACTTGGCATGTCCGAAGAAGTACTGTCCCTTGTGCTGGGTGCGCTTCCCGAAGTCAATGGCATGCGTGGGGCAGTGGTGGTAGCAGTTGAAGCAGGTCAGGCAGTGGCCATTGTGCAACCATTGCGGAGTCTCGCCCTTGCCGCCCTTGATGTCGCCCACAGGGCAGACACTGGCGCAGATGCCGCACCTGAGACATTTCTCCGCGTCTACGTGGAAGTGCTTGTCGGTGACGAGATGGTTCAGGAAGAACGACCCTATCACCCTGCTGTTGATGCGTGGCCACCGCCCTATGTCTGGAGTGCGGCCAATGGGCCGCCGCGCCACGATGTCGTCTGTGATGTGCGTGAGCGCGTTGTCGGCATCGCTTATTTTCTGTCGTTCGCGCTCTGTGGTGTCAACATCCATGAACGGCAGTCCGATGTACGACTCTGGCATTATCACCGATGTGGCGGTATCGAGGTGAATGTCTTTTCGGTTGAGGTCGTCGGCAAGGATGCGCAGCGTCTCCCCGATGTTGTCACCGGCCGTGCATACGGCGTATGTGTAGTGTCCTGCGGCGTTGGCTATGCGGAGCCGCTCTATGAACTGCCGCACTATAATCGGCGGCCGCCACCCATGTACGGGGAACACGAAGCCGAGCCGCTCACCCTCATCGAGCACAACGGTTGGCACATCAGTGTCGGTGGTGACGCGCACGAGCCTGTCGCCTGTGGCCCCGGCTATCTTGCGGGCTACCCACAGGCTGTTGCCTGTGGCTGAAAAATAAACTATCATGTGTCGTTATTGTAGTCATTAGTGCTGCATGCAGAGTCCGTCAGCCCTCGTGTCTCCTCATCATGCGGCGCAACAGCAGCGCAGCTATGCAGAAGTACACGCCGGCCTGAATCCACAGGGCCTTGCATTCGGGGGCTATGTCGGTGATGACCGCCCCCATGGTGTTGAGTTTTACGAATCCCTGTATGCCGAATGTGGAGGGGAACAGGCATGCTGCCGCACGCCAGAATGCGGGTATGTTGCTCTGCGGCCACGACACACCGCTCATGAAGAGCAGCGGCACCGACGTGAACACCACTACGAGCATGACATCCTCGCGCTGACGGAGCACCGCGCCTAATGACATGGACATGAACATACAGGCGAGCAGATACGGCAGCACGAACGCCACGAGGTCACCGGGGTGCAGCAACTGCACGAAGGAGAACATCTTGGGTATGGCGAGCAGCACGTATGCCGTGAGCATGGAGTAGAGCAGCAGGAAGCACAGCGTGCGGCCCGTCATCAGCCTGAACCATCCGAAGGCATGGCCCACGGCCGTGCCGCACGCAGGGGCGAAAGGCTGTCTGCGCTCGTTGCGTGTGGCGTAGAGCATGCCTATGCCGAGCAGCAGCGTCTGCTGGAGGATGAGTGCCAGCACGCCAGGCAGGATGAAGTTGCCGTAGCCGCCAGTGGGGTTGAACATCGGCACCTCCTCATACTTCAGCGGTTGGGTGCTTATCTGGTCCTCGCGGTCGGTGGCGTTGCCCGACAGGCGTATCTGTATGCGCGAGTTCATGATGCCCGCCACTGACGTGGCCGTGGAGTATATGGCCTTGTAGGCGAGCATCAGACTCATGTCGCAGTATATGCTCACGGTGGCCGGCTGCATGCGGTTGAGCCGCGTGTCCATGTCCTCTGGCAGGTACACTATGCCGTTGATGTCTTGTGAGGCCACAAGGCGGCGTGCCTCGTCGAGGCTGTTGCAGAAGTAGGCCACGCGCACGTCGGGCGATGCGTCGTACATGCGCACGAACTTACGGCTCGTAGACGAGTGCGACGCGTCTACCACAGCCACGGGCACCTCGTGCGTCACCTCATTATTATATATCCATGAGTACAGTATGGGGTAGAACAGCGGCAGTGCCACTACAAACAGAAGCACTCCCTCATCGCGTATGATGGCCCTTGCCTCGGCGCATGCCGTGCAGAGGATGTCGGCTAAGAATGTCTTTATGGTGCTGAGTATTCTCATCTGGTAAGTGCTTATGGGATGTAGACAAATTTGCTGAACGTGCGCCTGATGAGCGGCATGACGGCAAGCGGCAGCAGTGCGAATGCGCACAGGGCTATGATGTTGGCCATGTCGTCAGCCAGAGGGTTGCCGTTGAACACGCACGTCTGGTACAGGCGGAAGTAGTGGCGCAGGGGGAAGAGCTGTGCCAGCACCTGCAGCGGAGCGTCCATGGCGAATGTTGGGAATGCCGTGCCCACCATGGAGAAACTGAGCACGCCCCACAGCGAGCAGATGCTCATAGACATGCGCAGCGACGGGAACAGCCCGAAGAGGAATATGGCGAAGCCCATAGATGCCGTCACGCTGAGGAAGCCGAGCAGGAGTATTGAACCCATGCCGCCGTCGTGCGGGAATGCCTGTACGTTATATATATATAATAGGTATGTGTAGAATACGGCGAGGTTGATGATGAAGTGCGGCAGCAGCTTGCTGCCTATGGCCACGAACGGGTTGTCTCCTGCCATGGCCATGAGCTCCTTGGCGGTAGACATCTTCAGCTCAGTGCCGAGTGAGTAGGCGGTGATGAGGAACACGAACAGCAGCAGACAGCCCGGTATGAGCATGGTGCTGAGGTACACGTTGTAGTTGACCCACGGGTTGGCTATGGTGTGTAGGTCTATCCTTATGGGCTGCAGAAACGTGCTTATCTGCTCGCTCGTGAGCCCCTTGGCCTTGAGCGTGGCGGAGCCTACGGCCGCCGAGCCAAGCGTGGATATGGTCTTGAGGTCGCGGAACAGCAGCGAGCCCGCCGTCAGCGACGTGTAGCTGTAATAGAACGATATGGAAGGCTGGCGCGAGGACAGCAGAGCGTCGGTGGTGCCCTTGGGGTAGAGGATGAACGCGTATATGTCGCCGTGCTGCATGGCGAGCCGTGCTTCCTCGAAGTTGCGGTAGTGCCCCGTGATGGCAGTGGTCTGGAACGCGTCGAGCTGCTGCGTCAGCTTGCGCGTGAAGGAGGTGTTGTCGAGGTCTACTACGCCCACGGGCATGTCCTCGGGCTGCCCCTCGCGCATGAGCGATGTGAAGAATATCATCACCGCTATGGGGAACACTACCATGCACAGGGCGTACATTGGGTTGGCTGCCATGCGCTTGCACTCGCGTGCCGCTATGCTGCACACACGGCTCCTTAGGCTTTGACTGTCTGTCATATTCACGCTTTCGTTGTTGCGCCGTGCCGCATCCGTGGCCTGTGGCGGCTGAGGGGTGCGGCAGTATCGGCTTATTTCTTGATGATGAGCGACATACCTGGGCGCAGACCCTCTATCTTGCTTACGGGGCGTGCCTTCACCTCGAAGGTCTTGAGGTCGTACTGTCCGTTGGCCTTCGTGGCCTTCCATGTGGCGTATGAGCCCTGGTCCTTGATGTAGTACACCTTCATCTGTATGTCTTTCTTGAATGCCGGCACGAACGCCGTGAATGTGCTTCCCACGCGCATGCCGTTGAGCTGGTCCTCACGCACGTTGAAGGTGCCCCACATGTCGTCGAGCAACGACACCGTCATGATGGGCGACCCTGTGCCTATAAGCTCACCCTCCTTGGGGTATATGTCGCTCACCTCGCCGGCCTTCTGGGCCGTCTGCATGGTCTCGTGTATGTATGAGTTGACCTCCTGCACGGCACCCTTGGCGCGGTTGACCTGTGCTGCGGCCACCATCTTCTCCTCGCGGCGTGCTCCGTTCACCGCCATGTCGTACTGGCTCTGCGCTGCCTTGACCTGAGCCTCCACCGCCTTGTAGTTGGCGAAGGCCTCGTCGCGCTTCTGTGCCGACATCACGCCCTCGTCGTAGAGCCGCTGCACGCGGTTGTACGACTTCTGTGCTATCTCAAGTCCGGCCTTGGCCTGCTGGAGCAGGGCCAGTGCCGCGCTCACCTGCTCGTGGCGTGCGCCGTTGTTGGCCATCTGGTCGAGGGCCGATGCCGCGCTCTCCGCGCTCTCGGCCTGTGTGAGCTTGGCCCTCACGTCGGGAGCATCGAGTATGGCCAGCGTGTCGCCCACGTTCACGTAGTCGCCCTCCTTGACCATGAGCTCAAGCACACGGCCAGGCACCTTGCTCGATACCCTGTATTCAGACACTTCTACGTAGCCCTGTATAATCTCTGGTTCCTGTTTGAATACTATTGTGCCGATGACGGCAATGACTGCTACTGCTGCCGTGAAGCCTGCTACGGCGAGCATTATGTTCTTCTTTTGTGAATTCTCAGACATGGGTAATGTGTTATTGAAGTATACCAAGCGCCTTCCTCAGGTTCACTTGACTAAGTTTTAATTCTATCTCAGCGTCTATCTTCTGTGTCTGTGCCTGGAGCCATGCCGTCTGCGCCTCCATCACGTCGGTAGACGGTATCACGCCCTCCTTGAAGCCGAGGTTGGCGCAGCGCAGGTTCTCGTCGGCCTTGGTCACGTTGGCCGTGGCCATGAGCAACCGGCGGTTGGCCTCCGACACCTTGAATTGGCTCTGGTTGAGCTGCAGCTCTATCTTCTCGCGTGCCTCGCACAGTTCAAGGCTCGCTATGGCCGTGGCGGCCTTGCTCGCCTTCACCTTGTACTCGCCCTCAAACCAGTTCCATACAGGCACGCGCACCACTACGCCCACGTTCCACACCCCTGCAAACCGCTTCTCGAAGCCGTTGTAGAGGTTGGGGTTGGTGGTGGTGTAGCCGCCTGTGAGCGCCACTTGCGGCAGATATGCTGCCCGTGTGAGGCGCGTGGCTTGCCGCGACATGTCTACGGCGTTTTGCAGCAGGCGCAGTTCGGGGCGGTTCTCGGCGGCCGTCTCCATGTTGGCATCGGGCGTAGACGGGTTGAGGGTGATAGTCTCCTTGTCCTCATCGGCGAGCGTTATGTCACTGCTTACGGGCAGACCGCACAACTGGCAGAGCAGCATCTTGGCCAGTGACAGGCCGTTGTCTACCTGTGTGAGGGCCATTTCGGCCTCATTCACCTTTACGCTGACCTTCAGTCCGTCGGCACGTGTGGCCACGCCCTCCTTTATCATCTTGTCTACATCGCCGTTGAGCTTGGTCACGAGGTCGAGGAAACTCTTGGCAAGCCGCTGCTTGTGCTTCAGCGACACCACCGTCCAGTAGGCTTGGTCTATGCTGTAAAGTGTAGCCTGCATCTTGGCATCGTAGTCGTTGGCCGTCATGGTCTCGGTGATGCGTGCCAGCTTGTTGGCGGCGGTGATGGCGCCACCCATGTATATGGGCTGCGTGACCACTGCCGAGGCCATGAATATGTTGCGCGTGTCGGTGTCGAAAGCTTTTACTATGCGCTGTCCGCTGTGGTTGATGGCATCGCCCACGGCGGCGCCCATGCTGCCCAGCTCCTTGCCGATGTTCTGCGCCTGTTCGGGCGTGAGCACTCCGTCCTGCGCGAGTTTGGTGAGCAGTGTGGACATGTCCTTGCTGAGACTCGTGCTCAAGTTGGTGCCGAGTCCCGACATGGTGCCCTTCTGCTCGTTGTTGAGCAGTGATATCTCCTTGCTTGTGAATACGTATCCGCCTATCACGTTGAGCTTGGGCAGATACTGCGTCTTGGCCGCCTTCACGGCGTAGTGTGCCGCGTCTTTCTTCAGCGTGGCTATGCCGAGCTGCTTGTTGTTCCTTATGGCCAGCGCACGGCAGCTGTCGAGCGACAGTTGCTGCTGCGCCGCAGCGGTCATCGCGCACGACGTAAGAAAGAGTATGATGAGTGTTCTTCTCATTGTCAATACATTGAGATTGCTTTAGTCTGTGTTATTCGAAATTGAACGTGCGTGAGCCTATCATGTTGCCGTCGGCGAAGATGCTCACGTTGTATGCACCCTCGATGAGCGTCTGCGACACGTTCCAGAAGGTCACGATGGAGGTCTCCTGGCCAGTGTACTCAGCCGTTTTCTTCATGGAGCACTGCAGTGTGCGGTTCTCGTAGCTGAACGAGCCACCGTTGCCGAGCACCGCTCCCGTGGGTGTGGTGATGCGCACGTAGAAGGTTTTCATGCCGTTGTGCGCCGTCACGTTCTTGGCTATGGTGAAGCTCACCTGCACGGTCTTGCACTTCTTCACCTTGTCGGTGTCCTTGCCGCGCTTGTTCTTGAGCGACATCTTTATGCCTGTGGCATCGAGCTGTGCGGCTATGGCCACCTTCTCCGAGAGCGACGCACGCTCGGTGTTGAGGCCCTCTATGCGCTTGGTGGCTTCCTCATACTGCCCCCTGACGCGTGTGTTCTCGTCCTTGAGGTTCTGGTTGAGTCTGTTGAGTGAGTCTATCTCGAGCACGTAGCTGCGCAGCACGGCCCTCACGGTGGCGAGCTCCTTCTTCAGACGTGCTATCTCGCGTGCGTCGGTGCTCTTCACCTGTCGCAGCTCGTCGAGGAGTTTCTGTGTTTTCTCCTGCTCGGCCGTGAGCTGGGCCACTATGGAGTCGTTGCTTATCTGGGTCTTCATCTCGCTGTATTGGTTGGCGAACTGCTGGTACTCGTTCTCCATCTCTTTCTTGTCGAGGGCGGCGAGCTCCTGCATCTCCTTGTTCTCCTGTTGCTGTTTCTCCAGTCGGAAGGCAAGAAATGCTATGCCGCCGATGAGCAATACTCCGAGCACTATGAGCGGAATAAGAATTTTTTTGTTCATATTGTATATCCTTTACTTATTTTATATCAATGTAGGTGCAAAGTTAAGAGTTTTAAGTCAATTGAGCAAAGAATTGCATTCCACGATAGATATATATTTAATAAATTTGATAAAATTGACGTAATTTAGTGGAAAATCAGAACATTGGCTACCGCGCGGAACGGCCATTCCGATGGTGCCGTGAGGCCGTCTGGGCACCTCCGCACGGCCGTCTGACCACCTCCTCACGGCAGTGCGGCAACCCTCGTGCGAGGCTACTATATAGAGGGGTTTGCGAAATGGCCCATTTCACGGTGCGAAACGGCCCATTTCACCGTGCGAAACGGTCTGTTTCGCAGCGCGATTCGGCCCATTTCGCAAAAGGGTCTTTACTGGCTGTGGAATCGTGTGTGCCACAGACTCCTCGCGGAGCGGCCGCAGGGGTGATGCGGAGCATGCGCGGCGGAGGAAAAAAGCGGCATGACGGCAGATTCTTTTTTGTACTGAGTATGGGCTGTAAATAAGTGTTAAGAATTGATTTTATACAAGACATTCTTCTTATTTCTCTAATTCTTGACAGAAAAATAATTTTGATTATCTGCTTATTGTATTTTTTGTATATCTTTGCAAGCACTTATTGTCCGCATGTTATGAGCCTGTATGAGTGTCAGGCTCGGTATGGCTTGACGGACGTGGAAACCTGAATCGTGACGACTATTATGCACAACACTGTATTACGAATGCTTGGAGGCGTGTACCGCTTCTACCGCGACGGCTTCGCATCGATGACCGTCGGGCGCACGCTGTGGGCCGTCATCATAGTGAAACTGGTGGTGATATTCTGCGTGCTCAAGCTGCTGTTCTTCCCCGACGTGCTCAAGCGCGAAGCCCGCGACGGCGACAAGGCAGGGTATGTGGCCACGCAGCTCACCGACAGGGCCGCCGATGCGCGGTGACATGCGGCACGGGCAGGGCGCGGACTCTGCCACGGCATACTGTAAGACCAAACTGAAAACCTATAAAACAAGAGTATTATGTACAACATCTTATTGACAGTAGACACAGCCTCGGTGGATTGGGCGAGGGCACAGTTCGCCCTCACTGCCGCCTATCACTGGCTGTTCGTGCCGCTGACTCTCGGACTGGCACTTATCATGGGCATCATGGAGACCGTGTATTACCGCACGCGCAGCACCTTCTGGCTGGGCGTGTCGAAGTTCTGGCAACGCCTGTTCGGCGTGAATTTCGCCATGGGCGTGGCCACGGGCATCATCCTGGAGTTTGAGTTCGGCACCAACTGGAGCAACTACTCGTGGTTCGTGGGCGACATCTTCGGGGCTCCGCTCGCCGTGGAGGGCATCGTGGCCTTCTTCATGGAGAGCACATTCGTGGCGGTGATGTTCTTCGGATGGAAGAAGGTGTCGGCAGGGTTTCACCTCGCGTCTACATGGCTCACCGGCCTCGGTGCCACCATATCGGCGTGGTGGATACTCGTGGCCAACGCGTGGATGCAGTGCCCCGTGGGCTGTGAGTTCAACCCCGACACGGTGCGCAACGAGATGACCAGTTTCGCCGATGTGGCCCTGTCGCCGTTTGCCATAGACAAGTTCTTACACACCGTCATATCGTCGTGGATAGTGGGCGCGGTGTTTGTGGTGGCCGTGAGCTGCTGGTACATGCTGCGCCGCCGCCACAAGGAGCTGTCGGTGGCCAGCATAAAGGTGGCCAGCGTGGTGGGCATTGCCGCCTCGCTGCTCGCCATGGGCACCGGCGACATGTCGGCAGTGAAGGTGGCCGAGACCCAGCCCATGAAGCTCGCGGCCATGGAGGCACTCTACGATGGCGGCAGCGGCGTTGGCCTCACGGCCGTGGCAGCTGTCAACCCGTTCTGCCAGCCCGACTACGCAAGCGGTGGTGAGCCGCCGTTGCGCATAGCCATACCGTCGGGCCTGTCGTTTCTTGCCACTCACAGTGCCGACGGCTACGTGCCGGGCATCAACGACATACTGCGTGGCTACGTCCGTGCCGACGGCACTGTGGAGCCTTCGGTGAGGGAGAAGATGGCGAGAGGGCGCAGGGCCGTGGACGCACTGGCCAGCTACCGCCGCCTTATGGCGCAGACACCGCGCGACGAGGCCGCGCTTGCAGCGTGCAGGAAGCAACTCGATGCCGACATGCGCTATTTCGGATATGGGTATGTGAGTGATGATGCCGACGTGGTGCCGTTCGTGCCTGTGTGCTTCTATGCCTTCAGGGTGATGGTGGGTCTCGGTACGCTGTTGCTGCTCTTCTTCCTCGTGGTGGGGCACATAGCCTTCCGCAGCGACGTGTCGCGGCCGCGCTGGCTGCACATCTCCGCGCTGGTCATGCTGCCGTTGGCCTACGTGGCGAGCGAGGCCGGGTGGATAGTGGCCGAGATGGGCCGTCAGCCGTGGGCCATACAGGACATGATGCCTACGTGGGCGGCAGTGTCTGACATAGGAAGCAGCTCGGTGATAGTGACGTTCTTCCTGTTCCTCGTGCTCTTCACCACGCTCCTCGTCACGGAGATAAGCATCATGTGCAGACTCATAGCCAAGGGGCCAGAGGCTGTGTGCGGCGACGGCACGCCAACGGACGAGGCGGCCTGACGCTGATATAGGGTAATGGCTCATGGCTGACGCATGCCATGGGCCGCATGTATAACAAGACAAACAAAAACATAATATTATGAGCTATATATTTTTGCAGCACTACTGGTGGTTCGTGGTGTCGCTGCTCGGCGCACTGCTTGTGTTCCTGATGTTCGTGCAAGGTGCCAACTCCATGGTGTTCAGTCTCGGCAAGACCGCAGATGAGCGTAGGCTGTTGGTAAACAGTACGGGTCGCAAGTGGGAGATAACGTTCACCACGCTCGTCACGTTCGGCGGTGCCTTCTTCGCCTCGTTCCCGCTGTTTTACAGCACCAGTTTTGGCGGAGCCTACTGGTTGTGGATGGTCATCCTGTTCTCGTTCGTGCTCCAGGCGGTGAGCTACGAGTTTCAGCACAAGCTCGGCAATCTGCTCGGCACGCGCACGTTCCAGTGTATGCTCGTGGCCAACGGCATCATTGGGCCGCTGTTGCTCGGTGGAGCGGTGGGCACTTTCTTCAACGGTTCCAACTTCGTGGTGGACAAGGGCAACCTCACCACCTTGCAGCCTGTCATCAGCCACTGGGCAAACGGCAGCTATGGGCTCGATGCTTTGCTTGACCCGTGGAACCTTGTGCTCGGTTTCGCCGTGTTCTTCCTCGCCCGTGTGCTCGGCACGCTGTATATAATAAATAATGTGGACGACGACAACCTGCGCTCACGCAGCAGCGTGCGGCTCGTGGGAGCCATGATTATGTTTCTCATCTTCTTCCTGCCGTTCCTCGTGTACGTGCTCGTCAAGGACGGTTTCGCAGTAGATGCCGCTACTGGCGCGATAGTGATGGAGCCAATGAAGTATCTGCACAACCTCATGGATATGTGGTATCTGGCAGTAGTCATGGTAGCAGGTGTGGCGCTGCTGCTCTACGGTGTGGGCCGCACGGTGGTGAGCAACTCCTACATACGCGGTATATGGCCCGCTGGCATCGGTGTGGTGATGGTGGTGCTTGTACTGCTGCTGTGCGCAGGATGGAACAATACGGCCTACTATCCGTCAAACGCCGACTTGCAGAGTTCGCTTACCATAGCCAACAGTTGCAGCAGCCGCTTCACGCTCAGCACCATGTTCTACGTGTCGCTGCTCGTGCCTCTGGTGCTCGCATACATAGCTTATGTGTGGCGTGTCATGGACAGCCGCAAGCTGACACATGACGAGATAGCCGACGACGAGGCGTACTGACACGCCTCAGTCGTACTTCAGACCACGGGCATACGTCTTTTGTGGCGCGTGCTCGTGGCCTTGTATTGTGATAAGACAGATTCAGAACAATTACTTTTACTGCTTATGAGAATAAAGAAAACATTACTTTTGCTGGCGGCGATGCTTGTCGCCGTGGTGGCTGACGCACAGGACAGTCTGCGGCATGAGGTACTCTTCGAGACTACGATGGGCAATGTGCGCGTGTGCCTGTACAATGAGACACCGCAGCATAGGGACAACTTCCTCAAGAATGTGCGCGAGGGCTATTACGATGGGGTGCTCTTTCACAGGGTGATAGAGCACTTCATGGTGCAGACGGGCGACTCCGCGAGCCGCCATGCTGTGCCGGGGCAGTTTCTCGGTGAGTCGTCGGAGACTTACACCGTGCCCGCTGAGATACGCTTTCCGCAGCTCTTCCACAAGCGCGGTGCGCTGGCGGCGGCACGCGAGGCCGATGCCGTCAACCCTGAGCGCAACTCGTCTATGGGACAGTTCTACATAGTGTGGGGCAGTCGTTACAGCGATGCGTCGCTCGACAAGGTGCAGCAGCAGCTCGACGAGCGCACCAGCGGCAAGGTGAAACTCACCGAACAGGTGCGCGAGGCGTACAAGGAGGTGGGCGGAACGCCCCATCTCGACGGGCAGTACACCGTGTTCGGGGAGGTGACGGAGGGTCTGGACGTGATAGAGAGGATGCAGGAGGTGGAGACCGACGGCAACGCGCGTCCTGTGACCGACATACGCATAGTCAAGGCTACGGTAGTACGCTGATGGCCAGTGCGTGCCTCACGGCCGTGAGGTGCGGCTGCTTGATGCATGAAAAAGACACACGGCATGCCGCGCTTTATGGGGCGCGGCATGCCGTGTATGTGTGTATGGGGCACAGTGCAGGGTGTGTCAGGGCTTTATCTTGTAGGCTTTGGCGAGTCCTCCCTCGCTCGTCTCCTTGTAGAGCGACGGAAGGTCGTGGCCAGTCTGCCTCATCACGTTCACCACTCTGTCAAACGACACGCTGTGCTTGCCGTCGCTCATGGCGGCGTATAGGTTGGAGTCGAGGGCACGTGTGGCCGCGAAGGCGTTGCGCTCGATGCACGGTATCTGTACGAGTCCGCACACAGGGTCGCACGTCATGCCGAGATGGTGCTCCAGTCCCATCTCAGCGGCATACTCCACCTGCGACGGCGTGCCGCCAAACAGCTGGCATGCCGCTGCGGAAGCCATGGCACAGGCTACGCCTACCTCTCCCTGGCAGCCCACTTCGGCCCCAGATATAGACGCGTTCTTCTTCACCACGTTGCCGAAGATGCCCGCAGTGGCCAGCGCGTGCAGTATGCGCGTGTCGCTGACGTGGTGCGCTCGCGACATGTGATAGAGCACTGCGGGCAGCACTCCGCACGAACCGCATGTTGGAGCGGTGACGATGATGCCGCCCGAGGCGTTCTCCTCGCTCACGGCCAGGGCGTAGGCCGTGACCAGTCCGCGTGAGGCGAGCGACTGCTTGTAGCCCTGCGACTTCACGAAGTAGGTGGGAGCCTTGCGCGGAAGGTTCAGGGGGCCGGGCAATGCGCCCTCATGGTCGAGGCCGCGCTCTACCGACTGCTGCATCACAGTCCATACCTCCATGAGATAGTCCCATATATCGGGCTGCTCACATACGTCTACGTACTCCCAGAATCCGCGTCCGTGGGCCTCGCACCAGGCGAGGATGTCCTCAAGGGTGTTCTTGTCATACACCACGTCGGGGTCTGCGAGCCAGCGTGTCTCGCCTCCCTCCGACAGGGCACCGCCGCCTACGCTGTACACAGTCCAGCTGTCTGTCTCGTTGCCGTCGGCATCGAACGACAGGAAGCGCATGCCGTTGGGATGGAACGGCAATACCTCTGTGGGTCTCCATTCTATCGTTATAGGGGCAATCTCCGACAGCACCTCTGTGACGGCAACGTCTGTCATGTGGCCTTTGCCTGTGGCGGCAAGACTGCCGTATAGTATGGTCTTGAATGTCCTGGCCTCTGGATGGTGTGCCGCGAAAATCTTTGCTGCCTTCTGTGGGCCCATGGTGTGGCTGCTTGACGGGCCTTTGCCTATTCTGTAAAGTTCTTTAAGTGATTCCATATTATTGCCGTTTGGGTGTGTGGTGGGGTGCCATCGTCAATGCAAAGGTACGTATTTTATGCCTTATAGCGGTCGTGGAGTTGTGCTTTTTTTCGCAGTGGCGCGGCGATAGCAGTGAGGCCCGCACCGTGCCGTCAGTGCAGCATCACGGCAAACGATATGCCGCCCGTGAGCACGTTCATCCACTCGCCGCTGTCCTTGTTGTGCGAGGGCTGCAGGTTGTAGTCTACGAAGAACCTCATGCCATAGCTGTCGTGAGCCTTGAAGGTGGCTGAGAGTCCGCTGCCGAAGCACACGCCGTTGCGCACGGATATGTCGTGCTCGCTGAGCGTGAGGTGCGGGTAGTGTATGAATCCGCTCAGCAGTTTGCTGCCTATCAGCCACCGTCTCGACAGCGGGTACGACAGGTATGCTCCGCCGCATGCCGTCATGGCATCGAATGTGTTGTCCTCGGCCTTGTCACCATTGACCACTATCTGCGTGTTGCTCACGGCAAACCGTCCGCCTATTCCTATATATGGATTGAAAAAATAGGCACCCTCCACTCCTGCCGAGGAGCCCGATGAGGTCTTGAACTCCGCGCTCTCGTCTATGTCGTACTTGCTCAGCGGTATGTTCACGCCCACGTACAGGCTCACGAACGACGGCTTGTCCATCATGTCGTACTGTCGCTGTGTCGGCAGGGCGTTGATGCCCTTGTCCTTGAATATGGCATCAGCTATGAAGTAACCCAGCTCCGTAGACAGGATGCCTATGCCGGCACCCGTCATCACGTCGCTCAGCCAGTGCTTGTTGTTCACCACTCTCATTATGCCGGTGGCCGACGCTGCGGTGTAGGCCCCTATGCCTATCCACGGGCTCTTGTGCCCGTACTCCTTGGTGAGCATGGTGGCTGTCATGAAAGCCGTGGCCGTGTGGCCCGACGGAAACGAGTGGTTGTCGGCACCGTCGGGGCGCATCACGTTGGTGGTGTGCTTCAGTCCTTTCACCACTCCGCCCATGATGGCTGCCGAGAAGGCATCGGACACGAGCATGCGTCCCCATGAGCTGCGGCCTTTCACGCCGGCCGTATTCAGTCCGAGCAGCACTGCCGCCGGCACGAGCTGTATGTAGTTGTCGGTACGGTTGCGGAACTCGGGCCGATAGTCGTTGCGCAGGTTGCGGAAGTGCGTGTCCTCGCCCTTCACTATCAGTCCGCCCACGATGAGCGGCACGCCGATGCTTGTCATCTGGTATAGGCGTGAGGAAGTCCACTTGTCGAGTCTCTGGCCGAACTTCGACTGTGCCGGCCCTGTGCATACGGTGGTGTCCGCAGGCAGTGGCGACACCACGCTGTCGGCTGCGGTGCCGTCAGTGGCCGCATGCGCGGCCGCAATGCCGACGATGCTTATTAGTGTAGTGCTTAGTATGTAGTGTGTGCAGAGTGTCATAGTGTTGTCATTTCTATATTATTTAGTATTCAGCCACGCGTCCACGTCCTCCTGTGTGGCCTCGTTGAGCTGCTTGCCCTTCTGCCGGTCGGCATTGTCGCCCGACTTCTGTTTGGTGCATGCCGTCATGATGAACAGTACAGACATCATGGCTGCGATAAAAAATACAGTCTTTTTCATTTCGGATATGTCTTTTTATTATGTATAGTGTAGTGCTTGCAGTGTGCTTACTTGTACAGCATCACTATGCTGCCGGCCGTGATTAGCAGCGCACCGATTACCACCTTAGCGCTGACAGGCTCCTTGAGAAATAGGAACGACAGGCAGATGGTGATGACTACGCTCAGCTTGTCTACCGGTGCCACGCGTGCCACGTCGCCTACTTGCAGGGCCTTGAAGTAGAACAGCCACGACAGTCCGGTGGCGGCTCCCGATAGTATGATGAACATCCATGTGTGCCCCATTATGCACTTCACCTCGCTTGCGTGGCTTCCTGCGAGGGCTATGCCCCACGTTATGAGCAGGATGATGGTGGTGCGGATGGCCGTGGCGAGGTCAGAGTTGATGTCTCTCACTCCTATTTTGGCGAAGATTGCTGTCAGAGCGGCAAAGAAGGCTGAAAGCAATGCGTAATACTTCCACATGATACAGTGTTTTGCGTGGTGCAAAAGTATAAATAAAATCTGTGAATATTCTGAATATCCGCATGAAAATCGCATTTTGCCTACGGCTCCCTGCCATATCCGTGGTGTGCTGAGGAGCATGGCTCGGCGACCTGTGTGGCGGCGTGTGAGGGCATTGCGTGAACGGTATATTGTGCGTATCGCGTAACGTGTTGAGCCACAATGCGTTGCAAAACGGCCCATTCCGCAGCGCGAAATGGGCCGTTTTAGGCGGTGAAATGGGCCATTTTGGACGGTGAAATGGGCCGAATCGAAAAATGGTTTTTGCCGCACCGTCGTGCAGCCCTGTGTGCGGTGCCCTCAGCGTGTAGCTGTGTCATCGGCCAGAGGGAACACGCGCAGGGCATTGTCTGTGGTGACGCGTGCCACCTCGTCCTCGCTCACGCCGTAGCATGTGGCCAGAGTGGCGATGACATGCGTGAGGTAGCTGCTCTCGTTGCGGTTGCCGCGCAGAGGCACGGGGGCCATATACGGGCTGTCTGTCTCAAGTACTATGCGGCTGAGCGGCACGGATGCCGGCAAGTCCTCGCGCAGATGGCTGCTCTTGAACGTACACACGCCGCCTATGCCGAGCACGAAGCGGTCGAACGACAGCAGTTCGGCAGCCTCCTGTCGGTTGCCTGTGAAGCAGTGGAACACGCCGCCCGGCAGGTCGTCGGCGTAGCGTCGGAGCACCGCCACCATCTCGTTCTGCGCCTTGCGGCAGTGTATCATCAGCGGCAGACGCGTCTCCACTGACCAGCGCACCTGCTCCTCGAAGGCTGCAAGCTGCTCTTCGGCGAAGTCGCGCGACCAGTAGTAGTCGAGTCCTACCTCACCGATGGCTATGTAGCCGTGCTGCGTTGAGAGCATGGCGTGCATCTCATCAAGCACCGCATGCCAGTCGGCTCTCACCTCCTCGGGGTGCAGTCCTATCATGGGGTAGGCGTAGTGTGGGTGGGCGGAGCACACCTCGTTGACGCTGCCAAGCGACTTCAGGTCTATGGCGGGCACGAACATCTTGCATACCCCGGCCGCCTTAGCCCGCTCTATGACGGCCTCGCGGTCGGCGCTGAACTCCTCACCATCGATGTGTGTATGTGTGTCTATGAATGTCATGGCAGTGGTGTTACGACTTGCGCTTCATGAGTTTGTTGACGTATGCCACGAGTTGCTGCTTGCGTGCGGCATCTATGTTTACGGCCTCAAGGCTCCTCAGGCTCTCGTTGAAGTAGTGCTCTATCTTGCCGAGGGCCAGTTTGTCTATGCCTATCTCATTGTATATGCGTGTCACCTCGGCTATCTTCTCCTGCTCGTCGAAGTCCTTGGCCTCCACCCACCGTGTGAGTGTGGCACGCTGTGCGGCATCGGCGCGGAGGAAGGCGTTGATGAGCATGTACGTTTTCTTGTTCGACACGATGTCGCCTCCTATGGCCTTGCCGAACACCTTGGTGTCGCCGTACACGTCGAGGAAGTCGTCCTGGAGCTGGAAAGCCAGTCCTATCTGCTCACCGAAGCGGTAGAGCATGTCAGCGTCGTGGCTGTCGGCATCGGCGAGCATGGCTCCCGTCTTCAGCGCACAGGCCAGCAGCACGCTCGTCTTGAGGCGTATCATCTCTATGTACTCGTCCTCGCTGACGTCGGTGCGGCTCTCGAAGTCCATGTCGTACTGCTGTCCCTCGCCAATCTCCAGTGCCGTCTCGGTGAAGAGCGACAGCACGTCGCGCAGCTTGTCGGGGCGGCATTGCGCCATCATCTTGTAGGCGAGCACGAGCATGCTGTCGCCCGACAGTATGGCGGTGTTGGCGTTCCAGCGGCGGTGTACGGTCTGGTGGCCGCGGCGGAGGTCGGCGTTGTCCATGAGGTCGTCGTGCAGCAGGGTGTAGTTGTGGTACGTCTCGAGTCCGCATGCCACGTCGATGATGCTCTCGGGGTCGTCCTTGAACAGGTTGTAGGCGAGCATCATGAGCACGGGGCGCATGCGCTTGCCTCCTATGGAGAGCACGTATTTTATGGGCTCATAGAGCGACTCCGGCTTGCGGTCGAACGGAAGAGCCGCTATATGGCGGTTCACGATGTCGAGTATTTCTTCTGACTTCAGCATAATATTTGTGTGATTGGATGTTCTGGATGATGTGTGTGGTGTGCTGCGGCGGTGTGCTCACAGCCTGAACTCTATGGGTATGGCAAACATGGTGCGGCACGGCTTGGCGTTCTGCATGCCCGGCTTCCAGTGCGGCATGAGCCTCACCACACGCAGGGCCTCATTGTCAAGCAGCGGGTCTACGGACTTCGCCACCTTGATGTCGGCCAGGCTCCCGTCGCGGTTGATGATGAATGTCACCACCACGCGGCCCTCTATCTTGCGCTTCTGTGCCCAGTAGGGGTAGTGCAGGGTCTTGGTGAGCCACTTCATAAGCTCCACCATGCCGCCGGGAAATTCTGGTATCTGCTCCACGACACGCACGCTCAGTGGGTTGTCATCGTTGTCTACGGCTACGGGAGGTATGGCCTTGGAGGCGTTTTGTGAGTCGTCGTCGGTAGAGGTGGTGGCTGTTCCGTCGCCGTCGACGGTGCGCATGTCGTTGATGGCGGCTTGCTTCTCCATGTCCTTTCGGGCTTCGTCCACGATGTTGAGTTTCTTGGCAGTAGGCTTGGTGGGTGCGGGCGTGGCGGCTATCATGTCAGTCTTGTCTACGGCCGGCATGAGGTCGAGGTCGTGCGACAGCTCATCGTACTGCATGCTGTCGTTGGTGTCGTCGCCTGATGTGGTAGTGAAGTTCATGGCGACGTATATCGTAGCAAGCACTACGATGAGTCCGATGAGAAAACTCACCGGCCGTTGCGACTCGATGTTTGCCTTGTCTGATTTCTTTATTTCCACCTTATTTGTATATAATGGATGCCATGATAGCCTGTGAATGTGGGCGCGTCTGCCGTCCTTCGTGGCATGCTGGCACACTAAAAGCGTTGTTTCGGCGTTATATCTTATATGTCGGCGGCATGCACGTGTGTTTTTTACAGTCTCAGGAAAGACACCGCCGCATTTCATATACAAAATTAGTACAGATATTTTAAAAAAGATGTAACTTTGCCGAATAAATTTTATTGTTGCTGATGAAAAAGGCTATTTTAACGATTATAACGACGATTTGCGTATGTGCGGCTATGGCGCAGGAGAGCCAGACGGAGTACAACTTCCTGCGGTTGCCCGTCAGTGCCCACTCGGCGGCGCTCGGCGGCGACAACATCACGCTCATAGAGGACGACGCATCGCTCATCTTCGCCAACCCTGCACTGCTCTCATCGGTGAGCGACAAGACCATAGCACTCAACTACATGAACTACATGGCAGGGGCCAACACCGCCAGCGCGTCGTTCAACAGGGTGGTGCGTGAGAAAGCCTCGTGGGCAGTGTCGGCGCAGTACATAGACTATGGCAAGATGCGTGAGGTGAATGCCGACAACATACAGACAGGGGAGTTCTCGGCAAAGGACATCTCCCTCGCGGGCTATTTCTCGTATATGCTCACCGACAGGATAGCGGGCGGCATAACGGCCAAGTTCATAACGTCTTACATCGGCAGCTACAACTCCATAGGCATGGGCGTAGACCTCGGCGTGAACTACTACAATCCTGACAGCGAGCTGTCTGTGGCACTCGTGGCGAAAAACCTCGGCGGACAGCTCAAGGCATACGATGACACCTACGAGAGCATGCCCATAGACGTGCAGCTCGGCGTGAGCAAGCGCGTGCTGCACACCCCTTTCCGTCTCTCTGCCACCCTCGTAGACCTCAACCACTGGAACTACGGCTTCATGCAGCACGTGGCCGCTGGTGTGGATGTGCTGCTCTCGCAGACTATATGGGTGGGAGGCGGCTACAACTTCCGCCGCGCCCATGAGATGCAGATATCCGACTCCGAGGCCAAGAGCAGCCACGGTGCCGGCCTGTCGTTCGGAGGCGGTGTAAACCTTGAGCGTTTCAAACTCAACGTGGCCTACGGCAAGTACCACGTGTCGAGCTCGTCGATAGTGCTCAACGTGGCCTACGCACTGTGACCTTGGGGCCGTGCCTACAGCACGGACATGACAAGTAACTATCTAAACAAAACATACATGAAGAAGATTATAATCGCCATAGACGGATACTCGTCGTGTGGCAAGAGCACTATGGCGAAAGACCTGGCACGCGAGGTGGGCTACATATACGTAGACACTGGTGCCATGTACAGGGCGGTGACGCTCTTTGCCATGCGTGGCGGCATGTTCGATGCCGACGGCAACATAGACAGCGCACGCCTTGAGCAGGCGTTGCCGGAGGTCAATATCAGTTTCAGACTCAATGAGGAGACATCGCGTCCCGACACATATCTCAACGGAGAGTGCGTGGAGGGAGTGATACGCGGTCTGGAGGTGTCGTCGAGGGTGAGTCCTGTGGCGGCTGTACCTGCCGTCAGGGCGAAGCTCGTGGCCGAGCAGCAGAAGATGGGCCGCGACAAGGGCATAGTGATGGACGGCCGCGATATAGGCACGGTGGTGTTTCCCGATGCCGAACTCAAGATATTCGTGACGGCAAGTGCCGAGGTGAGGGCGCAGCGCCGCTATGACGAACTGAAGGCCAAGGGCATGCCGGCCGACTTCGATGACATACTGAAGAATGTGAAGGAGCGCGACTATATAGACTCTCACAGGGCCACGTCGCCGCTGCGCAAGGCCGACGATGCCGTGGAGCTTGACAACAGCCACATGACCATAGCCGAGCAGAAGCAGTGGCTCATGGACAGGTTCCGCGAGGCTTGCGCCCACTGAGGCACAGGTTTCGTGATATGACGAGGGCGTGACGGAATGAGTGTATGCTCGCTTGTGTGGATTATGAAATCCCGATGCGAGCATGCGTTCATTCCGTCACGCCCTCTTTTTATGCCGCTTCTGCGGCACTGCGCCGCGCCATGCCTGGCATGGCACGGATTCACTCTATGTCTATATCCATGAAGTCGCCGTCGTCGCTGTCGTCCTTGTGTGTGGCGGGCTTGGGCTGCTGCTTGAGGTTGCCGTGCTCGTCAAACATGCCGTAGGTGGTGCGCAGCACTATGAACTCGGTGCGGCGGTTGAGCTGGTTGCATATCTCCTGCTTCTCGGGGTCGAGCTTCTTGATGAACTCCTCGGTGAGCACGTCGCCCTCCTTCAGCCAGTCGTATTTCTCGGTGAGCTTCTTGCGTATGGTCTTGGGCTTCTCCTTGCCGTAGCCCACGGGCGACAGGCGGTCGCGTGCTATGCCCTTGGACGTGAGGTAGGCTACCACGCTCTCGGCACGCCGCTGCGCGAGCAGCTTGTTGTACTGCGCAGAGCCCTTGTAGTCGCAGTGCGCGGAGAGCTCTATCGTCACGTTGGGGTTCTCACCCAGGAGCTTCACCAGCTCATCGAGGGCGGCGGTTGACTCGGGACGGAGGGTGGCCTTGTCGAAGTCGTAGAATATGTTGTCTATGAGCACGGGGGCGGTGATGGATGCCAGCGGAAACTGCAGCACGTACTCGTGCGACTCGTCGGCCTTCGTCACCGACAGCTCTTCCTTGTGGTTGAGAAATCCCTTGCACGTGGCGAGGAACATGTAGTCTACGCCCTCCGTGAGCACATGCTCGAACGAGCCGTCGCTCTTCACGCTGAGCTTCAGGTTGGTGCCGTCGCTGCCTATCATGTACACCTGTGCCGCAGGAAGCTCATAGCCCTCCTGCTCGTACACCCATCCCTTGACGGTCTGCACTATCTCTGGATTCTCGAAGCTGTATATGTGGTCCCATCCGCGGCCGTCGTTGCGGTTGGATGAGAAGAAACCTCGGTTCTTCACTCCCTCGAATGTCATGCCGAAGTCGTCGCCCTGCGAGTTGAGGGGGTAGCCGGGGTGCTCTATGACATATCGTCCCGACTTGTCGGGGTGGGCTATGAATATGTCGAGGCCGCCCATGCCCGGGTGTCCGTCGGACGAGAAGTACAGGTCGCCGTTGGGCCTGAACGTCGGAAACTCCTCGTTGCCAGGCGTGTTGATAGGCTCACCGAGGTTCTCCACACCCCCAAGTCCTGCCGCCGTGAGCCTCACTCGCCAGATGTCAAGGCCGCCCTTGCCGCCCGGCATGTCGGAGGTGAAGTACAGCCACTGACCGTCTGGCGACACTGCGGGATGGGCGTAGCTCGACAGCGTGTCGCGTGTCAGCGTGAGGGGCGATGCCTTTCCCCATGCCGCATCGGCACGGCTCGATGTCACTATCTGCGCATATCGGGGGTAGGAGGGGTCTGTCTGGCACTGGGTGAGGTACATCGTGCGCTGGTCTGGCGACAGACAGCTCGCTCCCTCGTCAAACTCGGTGTTGAGTCCGCCTGTCACGGCCTCAGGCTTCGACCACTTGCCCTTGTCGTCCTTCTGCGACAGAAATATGTCGGCGGCCTTGGTGCCTGTTATGCCGCTCAGTTCGTCGCCCTCGGCCTCGTTGCGTGTGGAGGTGAAATACAGCATCTCCGACTGGTCGCCGGCGAGCATCGGCGAGTATTCGGCACGCCGAGAGTTGAAGATGTCCATGCGCTTCACCGTGTAGCGCGACCCTTCCTTCTTCCATTGCGGTGCGTGCTCGGCGGAGTAGAGACCGTTCTTGGCCAGTATGTCGTCGGGCATGGAGTCGAGCACGGCGCGGAACTCCTCGGCGGCCAGCTTGTAGTCGCCGTTCTTCAGCAGCTGTCTGGCAAACTCCATTCGGTCGGCCGTGGTGGCCTGATTGTAGCGCACCATGTTGCGGTAGGCGGCTATGGCCTTGGGCGTGGAGTTGATGCGGCGGTAGCACAGGGCCATCTTGCCTGCTATGGCGCCGCGCTTGTCGCGCTCCTTGGCAGGAGTCTGGCTGTAAGCCTTCTTGAACTGCGTGGCGGCATCGTAGTATTCGCCGAGCGCGAGGTATTTCTCGCCTTTCTTCATGCTCTTCTCCGCGCCGCACGACATGGCCGTGACGGCTATGGTCAGTGCTACGAGGCACGACTGTATGTATGCAATTGGTCTTTTTGAAGTCATATAGCGTGATGTGAGGGTGGTGGTGTGGATGTGGCACCCTCTATATAAATAAAACGCGCGAAGCGGCGTTTTATTGCCATGGCCACCGCGTCGTGGGCAAAATATGGCGGCTGCGGCCCATGGCATGTGGTCAGTCGTCGGCGTGGCTGGAGCCGCGCTACTTTATCATTACCAGTTTGTACTTCCTGCTTCCGAGCCCTATGCGCTCGGCATACTCCGTGATATACGTGCCGTGCTGGCGGTTGATGCGCTCTATGAGCGGCTTCTCGTCGTCGCCGGCCTGGCCCTTGTGGTTGAACACGAGGTCAAGGCATGCCTGGTCGAGGGCCACGGGGTCGGTGGAGGCCAGTATGCCCATGTCCTTCAGTTTGGGGTCAGCGGGATGGCTGTCGCAGTCGCAGTCTACGCTCATGTTGTTCATCACGTTGATGTACAGTATGTTGCCCTGCCCGAAATAGTCGGCCACGCCCTGTGCTGCCGCGGCCATGCTCTCAAGAAAAGCGTCCTGGGCCGGCAGGTTGGCCCACAGCGAGTCGGGGCGGTCGGTCTTTCCGGCAGTGTGTATGTACGCCTTGCCGGCCGTTGAGGCCACGCCAATGGACTGGTTCTTCAGCACTCCGCCGAATCCGCCCATGGCATGACCCTTGAAGTGCGCGAGGTTTATCATGAAGTCGTAGTGCGCGAGGTGGTCGCCCACGATGTCGTACTTTATGTGCCGCTTGTCCTTCACGGCTATGCGCATCTGTCCGTACTCGTCCATCAGGTCGACGGGTGCTATGGAGTCGAACCCGTGCGCCTTGACCGTGGCCCAGTGCTTGGACTTGTCCTGACGGCTGCCTCCATAGGCCGTGCAGCACTCCACAAGCGTGCCGTTCACCTCATCCACGAGGCCGCGTATGAGCGTGGGCTTCAGGTAGTTGTTGCCGCCCATCTCGCCGGTGCTTATCTTTATGGCCACGTGTCCGTGCGGCTCTACGCCGAGAGCCTTGTACACCCTGACGAGCGACTCGGGCGTTATCTCCTTGGTCATGAATACTTTTGGTTGTGCGCTGAGCTGCATGATGCCGCCAAGCATCACCGCAGCGATGAATAATAGTTTCCTCATAATATAATATGTATGGTTTTTCGTTCGTTGCCACGCAATGCGCCGATGCGCTTGGTGGCATGATGCAAAAGTAGTGATTTTTGTTGATATGTGGCAGGTGGTTACGGCGTTATTTTATGTTAAGGTGCTCTTTTATTACTTTTATGCAAGAGTCAGAGAAGCGATGTCTGGTCAAGTATAGACATGCAACGGCTTAGTTGCAGTCATGAATTTGTGTGCATTCATAACGAGTTGATTCACAGTATATTGCAAAACAGCCCAAAATGCAGTCTAAAACGGCCCGTTTCACAGTCTGAAACAGGCCGTTTTGCAGTGCGGTTTGGCCCGAATCGCAAACCGATATGTTTTGACATGAAATCAAGGCTTAAAAGTATCATCAATTAATACACAGTAATTATGGCAAGAAACAAGAAAACATCAGAGTCGCTGTTCGTTTACATGAGCCACCTCATCTCCCTGCTGATGAAGAACGGCCAGCACCGTACCATGCAGCATTATAAGGCCACACTGGGCAGCTTTAGGCGGTTCCGTGCCGGCAAGGACATTGTCCTCAAGGATATAGATACGGAGGAGATACAGTCTTACGAGGCATATTTGAGGAATGTGGCCAAGGTGTGCAGCAACACCAGCTCGTTCTATCTGCGCATACTCCGTGCCACTTACAACAAGGCAGTGGAGAAAGGCCTGGCAGCACAGCAGCGTCCTTTCAGAAATGTATATACAGGCATTGCCAAGACCCGCAAGCGAGCCGTTCCGACAGAGGTGATAAGTCAGTTAAGGCATCTGGAGTCAACCGTACGCCTTACTCCCAGGCAGGAGATGGCAAGGGATGCTTTCTTGATGAGCTTCTATCTGCGAGGGATGTCTTTCATAGACTTGGCGCACCTCCGTAAGTCCGACCTCCGTAACGGATATCTCCATTATGTCAGGAGCAAGACGGGGCAACGCCTTTCCATACGTTGGGAAAGGCAGATGCAGGAGATAGTAGACAAGTATCGGTCGCAAACCCAGTCGTCACCTTATCTCTTGCCATTCCTTACAGGTGGCAGATGTGAGGACCGTAACAAAGCCATGGATAACGAGCAAGAGGATAGTCGCCTGTACCACAATGCGGAGGCCCGCATGGCCTATCATCTGAAAAGGCTTGGCGCGAAGATAGGCATCAATGGCAAGCTGACGCTCTATGTGGCCCGCCATTCCTGGGCGACGGCAGCAAGAGACCACCATGTGTCTCTCTCTGTCATCAGCGAGGCGTTGGGGCATAATTCCGAGACCACCACCCAGATATACCTCCGCTCCATACAGACATCGGAAATTGATGATGCCAATGCCAAGGTGCTTGCGGCAATATAACCCGTTCTGTGTCTCTACGTAAGAGATACAGAATGCACGCAACTCACTGACAATCTTATCAAAAGTAAAGCATTATCTAAAGTCCTTTTGGCAGCAACCCTGATTGCCAAGATTTTAATCTGATTACTTTCTTTTAGGACTTTGGATAATATTATCCTTTACCAAGGCTTTTGAGCCATGTTTTTAGCTCGGGATCTTTTTCCCACGATGATGATTCTTCTGTTGATTGAGGTATGAGAGGCACGTATATCTTCTCCATCGCCTCTCTTTTTTGTTTGGAATAGGCCCTTGCATATACTTCTGTTGCCTGTATGGACACACGGCCTAGGATGTCTCTGATATAAACAAGATTCAGACCTGCTTGTAGGAGATGCATGGCCTTACCGTGGCGAAGGGTGTGAGGACTTATCTTTTCAGGGATTAGGTCGCTGCTCGTGCCCCTCGCCATTGAGGCGTAGTTTTTCAGGATATAGGTTATGCCGGCTCCAGTTAGTTTGCCACCTCTGTCATTTTGGAAGAGAGGTCGTTGATTAACATGCTCTTCCAATAGACAGTTTTCTTCCATATATGATTTAAGGAGTTCAACGTGGGCATCCTGAAGAGGCACTATTCTCTTTTTGCGTCCCTTGCCAAAGAGCACGGCATGGCATGGTTGGTTTAAACTTATGTCCACCGGTCTAAGGTCTATGAGTTCCTGCACCCTGGCTCCAGTCTCATATAACGTGGACAGCAGGGCCAGATTCCTTCTTCCACGTCTTGTGTTCGTGGGGATTACCGACAGCAGGTGCTTCATCCCATCTAGGGTCAGATAGTTCATAGTCCCCTTTATCGTATTCTTTATCTTAATGGACATGACCTCCTGCCATTGCTGAAGATGACCAACATCCTCATACTGCATGTATTTGCAGAACGCATGCAGTGCGGCAAGGCGCTGGTTTCTAGTCGATACGGAGCATCCTCCGCTTTGGATCCAGTCAAGGAACTCCAGGACATTTTTGCGATTTATATGGTCAAGAGTAAGCCTTTCGGCCGCAGTTCCTTTCTTTTCCTTCATGAAGTCGAGGAAGGACGCAAAGGCTGCTCCATAGGAGCGCATTGTATTGGGGCTTACTCCTCTTTCTGCAGAGAGATAGTTGGAGAAAAAGCCTGTAACGTGTTTGGCAAAATCATTCTTCATTTTCACGGACTAATTTTTCAAGTGAAGGAAAAACATAAGAGGACACTTCCCCGATTTGAATGTTGAGTTCTGGGAACATCTCACTTGTTAGACGCACATAATGCTCGGTTCCCGCAAGGGTTTTGTGCCCCATGAAGACCGACAGTATAGGAAGAATACAATAGATGTCTCGACCGGAGCGAACCTGTTTCATGAGTGAGTGAACGGCAAAGGTATGCCGCAGGTCGTGGACACGTGGACCACGGTGATCGCCTATAAATGGAATGCCTGCCATCCTCAATATTTTCCTGAACCAGCAGTAGGCAGTGCCTTTGGTGATTTTACTTCCTGTATAGCTGATAAAGAAGGGCGCATTGGCATCTAGATGATTCCGAAGAGGCATTTTCAATGATTGCTGACTCCGTGAGGTCTGCCAACTGAGATATTCCCTTTCGCCGTAATCCCTCAAGAAAGTAGCTGAGAAGCCGTCGGTGGTTTGATATTGTCTGGTCTGCGCGTCGCTGCGCCTTCAAATCCTCAAGGTACTTAAGGATTATAGTGCCCAACTCTCCGGGGAGAGGATGCTCCACCAGTGTGACAATCCGTCGGCGCACAACACCTGTGTGCATAAATTCGGTCAGAAGATTGATTCCTCTTTGATGACCTCTTTGGGTGGAAGGAGCTAGACCTGGTAATATCCTGGATAAAAAGTCTTGCCCAGCTTGTTCGGTGTGCTATGAAGTCCCCTGTGCATTCAAATAGGAGACTATTCCTTTCTGCCATCGTCGCCGATGGACCTCGATGCATGTCTCGTCGTATCGATCTGCACGCATTTGTTCAATGCAGGCATCAATCAAGACATTGATGTTTTGTTTAACCATGTTTCTTTGTTGCTCATTTGAGAGCAATATGCAAAGAAACAGAATATTATCGAGAAATGTTATCAAAAGCTAATTTGATTCTCAATAATTTAGCCATACTTCATTAAAGCTACTTCTGATAAAATTTTACTTTTGATAAGATGTACGAAAGAAGAGTTAAAGCAGCTCCAGACGCTTGCTAAGGAGTGTGGAATTAGTCTGAGCCGCTATGTCGTTGAGACTGGCTTGAAGCACCGTCCACGCATGAGACTCACCAAGGATGAGGTGGATGCCCTCAACTCTCTCGCCATCGCAAGGACGGATTTGATAAAAATCAGCAACGTGCTATCCAAGAAAACGGCTGAGGAAAAGGCTCGGTTCTTCAAGAATGAGAAGTTCATGCGTTGGTGGATTGATGCCGTTGCAGGACTTATCCAACATTGGTATAGCATTGAAGAGAATATCGCAACAAACGTACAGACCCAATCAAAGGAACAATTATGATTATGCTCGCAAAGGTCGTATCATACGGAGGCAATTCCGTAAGGTACGCATTGGAAAAGGAGA
>JALFIM010000038.1 GCA_022775985.1 Prevotella sp. | reverse complement strand
GCAATCGCAAAAACGCACATGTTCGGGTATCAATGCCATTTGAAACTCATCGGGGTTATTTTGCTTAAACCACTTCGGATGTATTCTACTGCACCTTGGGGTGCATCATAGATAATCCTAAATGCTTGAATGTTTTTGTTTTTTCATAAATCAGTCTATTTTTATATGTCCTGTAATGTTTGTATGAAACCACACGGCAGCCTGCGCCATGCAGTCCTTTAAGGCTTCGCAAAACTCATCGGCCTCCGCCTGACTGTGTACGGTGATACGCCGCTCGGGGTGTCTGCCGTCAGTGTCACCGCTGCCGAGGTGAATGATACAGAATGTGCGGTCTGTGGAGTGTCGGGCGACTAAGCCCCCACGGGCCTCACACTTCGCCATAACAGTGTCAAAATCGTCGGGCGTGCATGTTATCGCCTGGAGCACGCTCCACGGCCACTGTTGCGCCTTGAGAGCGATATGTCCCTTGTCGTCGCGCGACAACTCAAACGAATAGATTTTCTTTGATGTGTGCATATTTTTTATTTTAGGTATATTATATAATAAGGGATATTCCCTACATATAAACGTGTCATGCTAATTATTATTGTGTCTCGTAGCTCATTGTGGAGTCAAACGTAGGATTTAAAAGATATACAACTTTCATATTGGTATTGCGATACTGTTTGGATATTTGAGACAACTTACACCGGAGAGGCATTATATACCGCAGGATAAGCCTACTGATGCATGATGTATGACAGCATAGTTGGGGATGCGTTTTACAGCGTTAACAGAAGTTAAGCGGCGGCAAAAATCACGGGTAACATTTTGCTGGAATCAAAAAAAACGCTACCTTTGCAACGTTTTCAATACTTCTGTGTTTCACACATAACTATGAAACACGATACAATCCTATATTTCTACATTATATTATATGTATAGCAAAGACGAGTTATCATCGAAAGAAGCATCTGATTTGTTGGCTATTGCCCAAGAGATAGGTGCCGAGGTTAGCGATAAAGAAAATCAAGAAGCAATAATATACGCAATTCTTGACAAACAGGCAGAGCAAGAAGGCCAGAAAAACCCTCTCGGTGCCAAGCGTCGCAGAACCAGAATCGTAAAGAAAGACACAGACAAAGTGTACACCGTAAGTGGTAAGGACGGTGAGAATTTTGACATAAAAAAGAACCAAAACGCATCAGACAACAGCATGTCTGACAGCCAGAAAGACGATAACACCACTAAAGAGGAGACCCCGGAGTCAATACTCGCAGCCATGCCTAAACACCGCGGACGCAAGTCGAAGAAGGAACTTGAGCTGATGGCTGCCGCCGAGGCTGCCAAACAACAAGCCGCACAAGCCAATGAGGCTGCGCAGCTCAACCTGTGGCAAGAGCAGGACGCAGACTCTCCTGTGGCTGAGGAGGTGCCACAGCCTATGCAGGATGCAGAGCCCGACAATACCGACAACGATGCCAGTCACGATGACTTCGTGCCAGAAGCAGCATTCGCAGCAAGTCCTGCCGAGAATAATGACGAGGAGAAGTCGAACCTCATAGCGCAACTTCAGGCGAAAATCAACGCACACAACGAGAGTGCCGACACTGCACAGAACGACTATGACGACTCCGTATGGGCCGGTGACCCTGGCGACGGCACTGACTTCATATCTGTAATAGACCTTCCCATAGAGGATCAGGGTGCTGTACCCAACTACGATATGTTCGACAACCCCACGACTCCCATGGCCGGGCAGATGCAGCAGGCATATCAGCAGCCAGCCGCAATGGGCACCGCCGATGCGTGCAAGTACGACTTCACGGACATAATCACCGCCAACGGCGTGCTTGAGATAATGCCTGACGGCTACGGATTCCTGCGTTCAAGCGACTACAACTATCTATCTTCGCCCGATGACGTGTATGTGTCCGTGCAGCAGGTGAAACGCTACGGTCTGAAAACAGGTGATGTGGTGCAGTGCCATGTGCGTCCGCCACACGATGGTGAGAAGTACTTCCCTCTCACAAGCATAGACAAGATAAATGGCCGAAACCCCGCTGAGGTACGCGACCGTATAGCCTTCGAGCACCTCACCCCACTCTTCCCAGACGAGAAATTCAATCTCTGTGGAGAGAAATCCACCAACAACATATCCACGAGAATAGTGGACCTCTTCGCCCCGATAGGTAAGGGTCAGCGTGCGCTCATCGTAGCGCAGCCCAAGACTGGTAAGACCATTCTCATGAAGGATATAGCCAACGCCATAGCCGCCAACCATCCAGAGGCATATCTTATGATGCTCCTCATCGATGAGCGTCCTGAGGAGGTGACAGACATGGCCCGCACAGTAAATGCTGAGGTCATAGCATCGACATTCGATGAGCCGGCCGAGCGTCATGTCAAGATTGCGGGCATTGTACTTGAGAAAGCCAAGCGTATGGTGGAATGCGGACATGACGTAGTGATATTCCTTGACTCCATCACCCGACTCGCACGTGCCTACAACACCGTGTCGCCAGCTTCGGGCAAAGTGCTTACTGGTGGTGTGGATGCCAACGCCCTGCAAAAGCCCAAACGATTCTTCGGTGCTGCACGCAACATAGAGGGTGGCGGCTCACTGACCATCATAGCCACAGCCCTCATAGACACTGGCTCCAAGATGGACGAGGTGATATTCGAGGAGTTCAAGGGCACAGGCAACATGGAGTTGCAGCTCGACCGCTCACTCAGCAACAAGCGTATATTCCCTGCCGTGAACCTTGTAGCGTCAAGCACTCGCCGAGACGACCTGCTGCATGACAATTTCACACTCGGAAAGACATGGATTCTGCGCAAGTTCATCTCCGAGATGAACCCAATAGAGGCCATGGACTTCATCAAGGGCGGCATGGAGAAAACACGCGACAACGAGGAGTTCCTCATATCTATGAACAAGTGACACAGCCATGCCGTGGCACAAGTGCCTACGGCACGCCACGGCTGACCGCCATATATGGCTTACATGACAACGGCATGCTCCATATCGTCCCTCACACTACTGCGACAATGCGGACAGAGGACGACAGGGTGCATGCCGTCTGCATTTCATGAATATGCCATAGCGCATCACGCATACAACAACCTATAATTATGGACGAATACATAGAACTCAAAGGCGTAAGGGTAAACAACCTCAAAAACGTCAGTCTCAATATACCACGCGACAAATTCATCGTCATAGCAGGTGTCTCCGGCTCAGGCAAGTCATCGCTGGCTTTCGACACACTCTATGCCGAAGGACAACGGCGCTATGTAGAGTCGCTGTCGGCATACGCACGTCAGTTTCTCGGACGTCTCAGCAAGCCTGAGTGCGACTATATCAAGGGATTGCCACCAGCCATAGCCATAGAGCAGAAGGTCATAGCCCGCAATCCGCGCAGTACCGTCGGGACATCTACTGAGATATATGAGTATCTCCGACTGCTGTTTGCACGCATAGGTAAGACCTATTCGCCCATCAGTGGTGCCGAGGTGAAGGTCAATGACACTGAGGATATTCTGAACTGTGTACACAACTACTCTGACGGCACGAAGTATGCCCTGCTCTCCCCTATCAGCATCATCAACGGGCGCACCATCTCCAAGCAGTTGGAGATGTATGTACAGGAGGGCTACTCACGCGTCTGGTACGATGGCGAATACCTCCGCATAGATGACTTGCTCGATGACCGTGCCCAGACAGACAAAATGCAGACAGACAAGCTGTTCCTGCTTATAGACAGGTTGTCCGTAAGTCATGAGAAAGACGGTATATCCCGACTGCTTGACTCTGCTGAGACCGCGCTATATGAAGGCAATGGCTCATGCCGCATAGTGTTCCCACCGTCTAACATACACTACGATTTCTCCACGCGTTTCGAGGCCGATGGCATGACATTTGAGAAGCCCAATGACGATATGTTCTCGTTCAACTCCCCATTAGGGGCGTGCCCCGAATGTGAGGGATTCGGCAAAGTGATAGGCATAGAGGAAAAACTTGTCATACCAAACACATCGCTGAGTGTGTATGACGGATGCGTGCAGTGCTGGCATGGTGACAAGATGGGCGTGTGGAAAGACGAGTTCTGCCGGCGTGCAGCCAAAGACAAGTTTCCTATCTTCGAGCCTTACTATAAGCTGAGCCGCAAGCAGAAAGACATGCTGTGGCACGGTCTGCCGTCAGACAACGCGCATGATGGCAAGGTGTGCATAGACTCTTTCTTCAACATGGTGAAAGAGAATCAGTACAAGATACAATACCGCGTGATGATGAGCCGCTACCGTGGCAAGACCACATGCCCGACATGCCACGGCACACGCCTGAGGAAGGAGGCCACATGGGTGAAAATCAACGGCATGAGCATCTGTGACCTCGTGGAGATGTCGGTAGCCAACCTTCTGAAATGGTTTCAAACCCTTCAGCTTGATGAGCACGACTCCAAGATAGCCGAACGTCTGCTCAAGGAGATAACAAGCCGCCTGACATTCCTCAGCGAGATAGGACTGAGCTACCTCACGCTGAACCGCCCGTCAAACACGCTCAGTGGCGGCGAGAGCCAGCGCATCAATCTCACCACATCACTGGGCAGCTCACTCGTCGGTTCGATGTACGTGCTCGACGAGCCGAGCATAGGTTTGCACAGCCGCGACACAGACAGGCTCATACATGTGCTCAAGGAGTTGCGCGACATAGGCAACACCGTAATAGTGGTAGAGCACGACGAGGATATCATCAAGGCTGCAGACTACTTGATAGACGTTGGCCCTGACGCTGGCATCAATGGAGGGCGCATAGTGTATGAGGGCCCTGTAAAGGACATTGTCAACAACAGTATGCAGCACGGACAGGACGCATTGCCCGTAAGCCACACCGTCAACTACCTCACGGGGGCTGAGACGATAGCCGTACCGCAATCAAGACGACCGTGGAACAATGCCGTCATCATCAGAGGTGCCCGCATGAACAATCTCAAGGGTGTGGACGTGAGCATACCCCTCAACGTGATGACAGTGGTGACGGGCGTAAGCGGCTCCGGCAAATCATCGCTCATAAAGGGAATACTTTTCCCTGCACTGAAGAGACATCTTGACGAAGTAGCCGAGATGCCTGGCGAGTATTCGGCACTTGAGGGCGACTGGCGACTGCTCAGACATGTGGAGATGGTAGACCAGAACCCTATAGGCAAGAGCTCAAGGTCTAATCCTGCTACATACGTCAAAGCATACGATGCCATAAGGCAACTGTTCGCAGACCAACCCCTCGCCAAACAGATGGGATTCACGTCACAATACTTCTCGTTCAATGCCGATGGCGGAAGGTGTGAGGAATGCAAGGGCGCAGGTGTCATCAATGTGGAGATGCAGTTCATGGCCGACCTTGTGCTTGAGTGCGAGTCATGTCATGGCAAGAGATTCAAGAAAGACATCCTCGATGTTCGTTTCCATGGCAAGAACATATACGACGTGTTGTGCATGTCGGTGTCAGAAGCTATAGACTTCTTCAGTGCCAACGGACAGGAGAACATTGCGGCCCGTCTACGGCCACTCAATGCCGTAGGGCTTGGATATATCAAGCTGGGGCAAAGTTCGTCTACCCTGTCGGGCGGTGAGAACCAGCGAGTGAAGCTCGCCTACTTCATAGGACAGGAAAAGCAGGAGCCTACTCTTTTCATCTTTGATGAGCCCACCACGGGTCTGCACTTCCATGACATAAGCCGACTACTCAATGCCTTCAATGCCCTCATTGAGCGTGGACACTCCATACTCATCATTGAGCACAACATGGATATAATAAAAAGTGCCGACTACATCATCGACATGGGACCTGAAGGGGGCGACAAGGGCGGACAAGTCGTATGCTGCGGCACTCCAGAGGAGATATGCAAGCGCAATGACAGCTATACAGCAAGATACCTAAGGGAGAAACTATGAATAAAGGTAAAACCGACGGACTGTCTATATTGATACCCGCCTACAACCATGACTGCACGCGTCTTGTGTCGGAACTGGCCATGCAACTGCGTATGCTGAAGTCCACCGTCAAGGATATGGAGTGCGAGATAGTGGTCATCGACGACGGTTCGACAGATAGTGGCATATTGCTCGCCAACAGACGTATAGGAAGCATGGACTTCTGCCGCTACATAGAAAACGGACACAACATCGGACGGGCAGCCATTCGCAACCAGCTTGCAGCCGAGGCCCGATACGAGTGGCTTGTTTTCCTTGATTGTGATGTCGTGGTTTTGCGCCCTGACTTCGTACAGTCGTACTACGGCATGCGCCATATTGCCGATGTAGTAGTGGGAGCTCTGCGCTTCAGCGACAGCAGCGGACGCTATGCCGACAACCTGAGATACCGCTATGAGAGTAGATATGTGAGAAAACATGTGCAACGGCGTAACAGGCAGACGGCGTACACGGCATTCAGAACCACCAATTTCATGATTCGCCGAAGTGTCATCATCTCCCACCCATTCGATGAGTCGTTCGAGGGCTATGGCTATGAGGACACCCTGTTTGGAAAGGAGTTGAAAGATGTCGGGGTATCGCTTACACATGCCGACATTGATGTCACCATTGACGAATACGACACAAATGCTGCCTTTGTGGAAAAGACAGAGGAGAGTCTGCGCACACTCTCAGCCCATGCCGACCAGATGGAAGGATTCTCAAAGCTGTTGGCCGTATGGCATACCATGACCAGATGGAGGTTTACATGCCTTTCACGGCCATTGCTCAAGCCTCTGCTGCCAGTCATTCGTCACCAGCTTGTCAGCAACACCCCATCGCTGCTGCTATACGACATTTACAAACTGGCATTTTTCATTTCAATTCATAGGGGCCAGTAGGGCTTTTTCTGTTCAGCACATCAAGTAGCAAGTCTGTGCCCACGCTGATGCCTTTGTCACGCAATATGCCCGCCACTGTGTCATAAGCACACTGTGGCGTGTTGTTTTCCTCACTCAGATGACACAACCATACATGCTTAAGTCGCGGTGTCATGCACTCTGCGATAGTCTGTCCGCATAGTACATTGTTCAAATGGCCGGTACCACAGGTTATCCGCTGCTTCAGATAGTCGGCATAAGGGCCATCATGCAGCATCTGCTCATCGTGATTGGCTTCTATTACGAGATAGTCGGCTTCGGAAACCATGGCTTTCATGTCATCAGTGACATGCCCCATATCGGTCATGAGGACGAATGTCATGTCAGAGCAACAGATACGATACCCCACATTATCCATGCTGTCGTGAGGCACATGGAAGGGTGTCACCTCAAAATGGTCTACAACGAACGTCTCACCATATTTGACATAATGTTTGTATTCGGGCATCAGCTTACGCTTTACACAATAGTTGCGGTCAATGCCGGCATGTACGTTCTGGGTAGAATGCACCATCAGTTTAAAGTCATGGCTGAGACTGCCCACAGACTTTATGTGGTCGGCATGGTCATGGGTTATCAGTAAGTCATGGATGGAATTAAATGAATAGCCGTACTGATGGAAATATTTTTTCAGTGTCCTCACGCCCACTCCAGCATCAATGAGCAGTCCTTCAGACTCAGTATATAAGTAATAGCAATTTCCACTGCTCCCACTTCCGAACGAGATAAAATTAAGCATCGAATTCAAATATTGTCGTATAGGAGCGCAAATTTAGTGAAAAAGTATCATAACGCCAAATTATTCATACGTATTCGCATTGTTTAATAGCGGATGGCAACCAAATAAAACAACAGACTTGGCAAGCCTCACTGGATCTCGATGGATGCCGGGGTTTCCCGTTATTTCTCAGTGTCAAGTCTTGACGCCAACTCAAACAACGCCCACACCTTGTCTGACGTCAGGCGGAAAGGCGCGTGGCGCGGACGGTTGTACAGTCCGTGGCGCACGAAGATGCTGCCTATGAGGCTCGACTTGACGTAGACTTCGGCGTTCACGCGCTCATGGTCGGTCTTGAAGCCTGTCGGGCCTGCAATGCGGTAGATGCGGCCGCACATGTCGCCCAGCCTGTCGGGGAGTTCGGCGGAAGCTACGGGTAGCAGGTTATAGCCCATCCATGTGCTGTGGGGCGAGAGCCCCCAATAGTAGGCGGTCTGGGCGTTGGCGTGGATTATCAGCCGTGGGCGCAAGCGTTCTATCTCGCGCTGGGTGACGGCTATTATCCTTGCTTGCAGAGACAAACTGGCGTTGACGCTTTGCATAAAAGCGGCTTGGTTGCCCTCGTGCAGGGGGAAAAGGTCGAGATAGGAGAACAACGGCAACAATTCATCATGCCCCTTCACAAACTCTTCGTACTTGTCGTGCCAATAACCTTTCGTCTCTTTCTGCTCTTTCTGCTCTTTCTGCATCGCTGCCCTGAAGGAATAGCAGAAGTTTTGCTTTTTCTTCCCCGATGGGTTGATGCCTGTCACGAGTATTCCGCCCTTGCAGTTGTCGGCCGACACGCACAATCCGTCTTCGACGAGCAACTGCCTGCCCAGGCCGTCGCTAACGAGCACGTCGTGGTATTCCTTGGCTAAAGCCGTGGCACCGGCACGTTGCGAGTCGGGAAACCCGGGGGCAAACTGCAGTTGACAGGCAAAATCCTTTGTATGATTGCTCTTCGTTTCCATCTGCATTGTCTTTAAACTACTTGCCGAGTTTGTTCTTCACAGATATTCAATAAACTCTGTTATACGTAAAACTACAATCTTTGGGAAGTCAATCTCATCAAGTACCTTGAAATGCGCGTCATTACTCACTATGCAACTTGCATCCGCCGAGAATGCGCAATCCACAAACTTATTGTCGTCTGCGTCGGCTTGGATGAGTTGCAGCTTATAGTAAGGGTGATTTTAGGAATACTCATAAGCAGACAGTTCGTGTCGAGAACAATCTTTCTTATTTGCATGACTTGCGCATGTGTTCGTTGCCCCAGCTCTCTATTGTGTCCAAAGTGATTGTCCCGTCGGCGCACAATGCATCCATACCCTCGTCCACTTTCTTGGCGAAATAATCAGACAAGACCGCCTCAAGGTCATTCAACTCCTTAGGGGGTTTTTATGAACGACATCATGTGCAGTATGCGTTTCTGCGCTGGATTAAATACCGTATGTTCCATAGATTCAAAAATTAAGAATTCATAATTAAACTTGTTTCCCAGACGCAAATCTACAACTTAAAATCCAAACGGCAAAATGTTTTGCGGAATAAAAGCGGCGGGTGGGCATAAAATAAAAAACAAAATAACTCGGCAAATCCCTGTATTTATGGGATTTGCCGAGTTAGCTTTAGGAGGCACGACCTTCGAGTTGTGCCACGCAAGTTGAAATATCAAGTAAAGCTCTGCCGCTTGGGCAGAGTGGTACGGCTCGGAGGCCGTACCTCCTACATTACATTGCCGTCGTTGCGCTCACGAGCCAGTCGTAGACGCAGCTGCATACGCCGAAGAGCAATACGCCGGCGGTGCAGAAGAAGAGGGCTGTGCGGGTGGCGCAGTCGCTCTTGAACGGCGCGAGCGGAGTGTCGGTCTTGTTGATGTACATGCACTTCACTATCTTCAGGTAGTAGTAGAGTGACGGCACGGTGTTGATCAACGCGATGAACACCACTGCGTAGGCTACGCCGGCGCCCACCGTGTGGCCCTGAGCGGCTGCCATGAACACGAAGAACTTGCAGAACATTCCGGCGAACGGTGGGATGCCGGCAAGCGAGAACAGGGCGAGCGTGAGGAGGAACGACAGCTTCGGGTTGGTTGTATAGAAACCGTCGAACACCGACATCTCTGTGTTGCCCTTGCCACGTGTCTCGACAACGTTGATGACGGTGAACACCGCCATGTTGGCTGCCACGTAGATGAGCACGTAGTACATCAGGGATGGAAGCCCCATGGAGCCGTTGCCCACGGCGGCGAGCATGATGTAGCCCGCCTGCGAGATGGAGCTGAACGCCATGAATCGCTTCAGCTCTGTCTGGCGAAGGGCGAAGAGGTTGGCGATGGTGATGGTCAGCACGATGACGATGTACATCAAGGTCTGGTAGTACTCCACCATCGGGGCGAACACCTTCAGGAGGATTGTCATCAAGGCGAAGGCTGCTGCTCCCTTAGACACAACGCTCAGGTAGCCCGTCACGGCTGTAGGCGCACCCTGGTAGGTGTCGGCTGTCCAGAAGTGGAACGGCACGAGCGAAATCTTGAAGCCCAGTCCGCTGAAAAAGAACACGAGGCCCATGATGGTAAGGGGCGACGCCGAAATCTTGGCTGCCACGTCGTCGAAGTAGAGTGTGCCGCAAGCTGCGTAGAGGAACGAGATGCCGTAGAGCATCACGCCGCTCGAGAACGTGGCGGTGAGCACGAACTTGGCGGCGCCCTCTGCCGACTCCTTCTTGAACTTGTCGAAGGCAACGAGGCATGCCATAGGCACTGATGCCATCTCCAAGCCGAGGAAGAACATGAGGAAGTGGCCTGACGAAATCATCATGTACATACCGAGCAAGGTAGAGATGATGAGCTCATAGAAC
>JALFIM010000033.1 GCA_022775985.1 Prevotella sp. | reverse complement strand
TCCTTGTTGAGCTTCAACTCGAAGAGATAGAGGTGCGTGGCGGTGCGGAGCACCATGTCAACGCGGCCGCGCGGCGTGCGCACCTCCACGTCTACGTAGTGGTTGAGGATGGAGAATATGACGTACATCATCTGCTGGTAGTGGCCCTCCGTGTTGGCTCCCTGGCAGTAGGGCACGGTCTCGAGGTACGCCTGGAGCATGCCCAAGGCACCGTCCATGTCATTACGGCGTATCAGGGCCGACATCTTGGCTATGGTGGTGGTGCCCGTCACGGTGTTGGTGCCGATGTAGTTCGGCAGCAGACAGCGGTACAGGCCCACGCGTATCTCCTTGTTTGGTATGTCGAGTGTGTAGAGGTCGGTCTCGGGGTCGTAGCCCTTGATGGTGATGTAGCCGCTCTGGTAGAGCAGCGGTATGACGGAGGTCATCGACTCGGTGGGTGCGTCAAACTCCGACTTGTCGGCATCGCCGCCGCCAATCTGCGACGGCATGACGTGAAACTTCCTGAGCATCTCTATGAGGTAGGTGGGCGTGCCCGACGAGAACCAGTAGTAGTCGAGCTCTCCTGCCGCCATGGCGTTGAGCAGACTGAAGGGATTGATACGGCAGACATATTTTCCTGTACCAATATCAAAAAAACAACGGCAAAACATCTGTTAATAGAATCTTTTGCATTAACTTTGCAAGCGGCACGCCACACTGCCGCAGACACAGGCGCATAAGATGCCGGCTGCGCCACGCTGTGGCGCCGATAACACTACTTACTTGACAACGACAACCTAAAAGACTGACGATGAAGCAAAAACAAGACCTCTCATTCTGGAAACTGTGGAACCTCAGTTTCGGATTCTTCGGCGTGCAGATAGCCTATGCCCTGCAAAGCGCCAACATCTCACGCATATTCTCCACGCTCGGTGCCGACCCTCACTCACTGAGCTACTTCTGGATACTGCCACCGCTCATGGGCATACTCGTGCAGCCTGTGGTAGGCACGCTCAGCGACCGCACATGGTGCCGCTTCGGGCGGCGCATACCATACCTGTTCGTTGGGTCGGCAGTGGCCGTGGTGGTGATGTGCCTGTTGCCCAACGCCGGCTCATTAGGCATGGCCGTCAGCACCGCCATGACGTTCGGGCTTATATCGCTGATGTTTCTCGACACGAGCATCAACATGGCCATGCAGCCGTTCAAGATGCTCGTGGGCGACATGGTGAACGAGAAGCAGAAGTCGCTCGCCTACTCCATACAGTCGTTCCTGTGCAACAGCGGCTCGCTCGTGGGCTACGTGTTCCCATTCTTCTTCACCGCCATGGGCATAGCCAACGAGGCGCCACGTGGCGTAATCCCCGACTCGGTGATATACTCCTTCTACATAGGCGCGGCCATACTCATACTGTGCGTCATATACACCACCGTGAAGGTGAGGGAGTGGCCTCCCGAGGTATATGCCGAGTACAACGAGGCTCATGCCGATGCCGCTGACCAGCATGTGGGATTGGTGGAGCTGCTCAGGCACGCCCCGTCGATGTTCTGGAAAGTGGGCGCGGTGCAGTTCTTCTGCTGGGCCGCGTTCATGTACATGTGGACATACACCAACGGTACCATAGCCGATACCGTGTGGCACACCACCGACGCGTCATCGGCAGGATATCAGGAGGCCGCCAACTGGGTGGGTGTGCTCTTCTTCTGGCAAGCCGTGGGCAGCGTGGTGTGGGCCATGCTGCTGCCGAAGCTCGGCAGTGAGCGCAGGGCCTACGCACTGAGCCTGATTGTGGGCGGCGTGGGATTTGCCATGGTGCCATTCATAGGCGACAAGTATCTGCTCGTGTTGCCGTTCCTGCTCATAGGCTGCGCGTGGGCGGCAATGCTCGCCATGCCCTTCGCCTTCGTGACCAACGCCCTCGAGGGCTATGGGCACAAGGGCGCGTACCTCGGCCTCTTCAACGGCACTATATGCGTGCCGCAGATAGTGGCGGCGGCCATTGGCGGCACGGTGCTGTCGGCCATAGGCTCACGGCAGTGCCACATGATGCTCGTGGCGGCGGCATGCCTCATGGCGGGAGCCGCATGCGTGGCACTCATAAAGACGAGGAGCGACAGCAAGGAGAGCTGACCGCGCGGCGTGGCACGGACTCACGCACATGCGCTGACACATATATTATAGACACATAAATAACTACATAACACACTACGTATGAGACTGATATTCAACATACACTACATCACGCACTTCGGACAGTCGCTGCGGCTGCACCTCAGCGACGGCGTATCGGGACGTGAGCGTGTCTACGGCATGACCACCACAGACGGAGACTTATGGACGTGTCAGATAGATGCCGACCGTGCCGCCATGGGCGACGTGGTGACATATCACTTCAGTGTGGCCGTCGATGGGCACGAGGTGCGCCGCGAGTGGCTCACCCTGCCCCACAAGCTGGAACTGGGCAATACCCGCACGGAGCACGTGGAGACAGACTGCCGATGGTCTGACATGCCCTGCGACTCGTATCTGTACAGTTCCGCATTCACAGGATGTGTCAACAGGCGTGCCGCCACGCCCCTGCCGCCATGTGCGTACAGCAAGGTGCTGCGCCTCATAGTGCGTGCTCCTCAGCTCAGGAGCGGACAGCGGCTTGCCGTGGTGGGACGCGGAAAACCGCTGGGCGACTGGCGGCCTTCGTGCGCCATAGCCATGTACGAGCACTCGTACAACGAGTGGGTGGCCGACATAGATGCGGCACAGCTTGGCAGCGACCGCGCCGAGCTCAAGTTCATAGCCGTGGGAGACAAGGGCGAGCTGCTGTGGGAGACGGGGCCCAACCGCACCGTGCTCCTGCCACGTCTGCACGACGGCGATGCCGCCGTGATGGAACTTGACCAGGCATTCTTCGAGTTGTGCGACGAGAAACTGGCCGGCACTCTCATACCTGTGTTCTCGCTGCGCAGCGAGGGCAGTTTCGGAGTGGGCGACTTCGGCGATCTCAGGCGGATGATAGACTGGGTGGCCGAGACCCACCAGCGCGTGCTGCAAGTGCTGCCCATCAACGACACCACGGCCACGCACACCTGGACTGACTCCTACCCGTACTCCTGCATAAGCATCTTCGCGCTGCATCCGCAGTATGCCGACCTGCGCCAACTGCCGCCCATAGCCGACAAGGAGGCCGCGGCACGCATGGAAGCCCTGCAGAAGAAGCTCAACGCCATGCCGCAGATAGACTATGAGCGGGTAAACGCAGCCAAGACGGAGTATCTGCGCATCATCTTCGACCAGCAGGGGCGTGACGTAATGCGGTCGGAGGAGTTCGCCGCTTTCTTCCACCGCACGGAGCACTGGCTCGTGCCCTACGCGCAGTACTGCCACCTACGCGACACGTACGGCACACCGATGTTCGCCCAGTGGCCCGACCACAACACGTGGGACGAGGCCGACCGCGCCGCGCTGTCGTCGCCGTCGTCGGAGCAGTGGCACGAGGTGGAGTTCTACTACTACGTGCAGTTCGTGCTTGACAAGCAGATGCGGGCGGCACACGACTACGCCCTCGCACGCGGCGTGATACTCAAGGGCGACATACCCATAGGTGTCAACCGCAACGGATGCGACGTGTGGCACGAACCGCAGTACTTCAACCTCGACATGCAGGCAGGCGCACCGCCAGACGCTTTCTCTGCCAACGGACAGAACTGGGGATTCCCCACGTACAACTGGCAGCGCATGCTGCGCGACGGTTGCCAGTGGTGGGTGCGCCGTTTCCAGAACATGTCGCAGTACTTCGATGCCTACCGCATAGACCACGTGCTCGGATTCTTCCGTATATGGGCCATACCAACGAGCTGCGTACACGCCCTGACAGGGCAGTTCGCGCCGTCGCTGGCCATGACGCGCGATGAGATAGAGAGCTACGGTCTGCGTCTCGACGAGCGGTTCATGACTGAGCCGTTCATCGCCCGATGGGTGGTAGACCGCCTGTTCGGCACTCATGCCGATGAGGTGGTGGCCAAATACCTGCGCCATGAGCACGATGACATATTCTCGCTGCGCCCCGAGTACGACACGGAGCGCAAGATAGAGGCCGCGTTCGGGCACTGCCATGAGGCCGACGACATCATGGTACGCGATGCTCTGTACGCCCTGTGCAGCAATGTGCTGTTCGTCCGCGACCACGACCGCCCCGATGCCTTCCACCCACGTATCACGGCGCAGTTCTCCACAGTGTACGAGACGTTGGCCGACAGCGACAAGGAGATGTTCAACCGTCTCTACAACGACTACTTCTACCGCCGCAACAACGACTTCTGGTACGGCGAGGCCATGAAGAAACTGCCCGTACTCGTACAGGCTACACGCATGCTTGTATGCGCCGAGGACCTCGGCATGGTGCCAGACTGCGTGGCATGGGTCATGGAGCGGCTGCGCATACTGAGCCTTGAGCTGCAGTCCATGCCCAAAGACCCCACGGTGAGGTTCGGGCTGCTGTCGCGCAACCCCTACCGCTCGGTATGTACGCTGTCTACACACGACATGCCCACACTGCGCCAGTGGTGGGACGAGGACGCGCAGCGCACGCAGGACTTCTACTCGTCCATGCTCTACCGCAACGGCAACGCCCCTCACCCACTGCCAGGGTGGCTCGCACGCGACATCATATCACGGCAACTCACATCGCCGTCCATGCTCTGCATACTGTCGCTGCAAGACTGGTTTGCCATGGACGAGCGGCTGAGGTTGCCCGATGCCGATGCCGAACGCATCAACATACCGGCCAACCCGCGCCACTACTGGCGCTACCGCATGCACGTGACCATAGAGCAACTGCTCGCCGACAAAGAATACAACGACAATATAAAGGAGATGATAGACGAGTGCGGACGGCGTGTATGACTGCCACACGCGGCACCACAAGCCACACACTCACACCACAACACTTCAACCATAAGCAATGAGTATAAAGACACTGTTCGTATCGCTCGTGGCCATCACGGCGGCCAATGCCGCCAAGGCGCAGACTCTCAATGAGATGACCTACTCGCCACAGGCCACCACCTTCAGCCTCGTCACCGACCCGCAGACACGCCGTGTGGATGTCGTGATAACCAGTTCCGACAGCGACAAGGCCCGTCACCGCACCGTAAGGCGCATGAGGGCCGACGGCAACGGACGCTGGCGGCTCACCGTAGACAAAGACCTCAAGGGCCAGTACTACACCTTCGTGATAGACGGCGATGCCCGTCACCGCACCACGCCAGGCATCTTCGCCAAGGCCGTGGGCCTCAACGGCAAGCGCGGCGCCATCATAGACATGGCCGACACCGACCCCGACGGGTGGCATGCCGACCGCAGGCCGGCACTGAAGTCGCCCGCCGACCTCGTGATATACGAGCTGCACCACCGCGACTTCTCCATAGACGCGTCGGCACCCATACGTCACAAGGGCAAGTTCCTCGCCCTCACGGAGCCTCAGGCCATAAGCCACCTCAAGCGGCTCGGGGTGAACGCCATACACATACTGCCGTCGTTCGACTACGCCTCGGTGGATGAGAGCCACCCCGAGAGGCCGCAGTACAACTGGGGATACGACCCTGTGAACTACAATGTGCCCGACGGCTCGTACTCTACCGATGCCGCCGACCCTGCCACGCGCATCCGTGAGTTCAAGCAGATGGTACAGGCTCTTCACAAAGCGGGCATACGCGTCATCCTCGACGTGGTGTACAACCACACGTTCGACATCAACGGCAGCGCGTTCCAGAAGCTCTACCCCGACTACTTCTACCGCAAGACCGCCGACGGCAGTTTCTCCAACGGCTCTGGGTGCGGCAACGAGACAGCCAGCGAGAAGGAGCTTATGAGGCAGTTCATGGTGGAGAGCACGGCCTACTGGGCCAAGGAGTACCACATCGACGGTTTCAGGTTCGACCTCATGGGCGTACACGACATCGTCACGATGAACGCCATACGCGCCGCACTCGACAAGATAGACCCCTCCATCTACGTCTACGGCGAGGGATGGAGCGCAGGGGCGTGTGCCATAGACGGCAGTCTGCTCGCCTCGAAGGCCAACACTCACAGGCTCCATGGTATAGGAGCGTTCAGCGATGACATGCGCGATGCCCTGCGAGGGCCGTTCAGCGACGACAGCAAGGGCGGATTCCTCGCTGGCGTGAGTGGCTGCGAGGAGAGCATAAAGTTCGGCATAGCAGGGGCCATAAGCCACCCGCAGGTAGACATGTCGAGGGTCAACTACTCCAAAGAGGCATGGGCAGCGCAGCCCACTCAGATGATAAGCTACGTGAGCTGTCACGACGACATGTGCCTCACCGACAGGCTGCGGGCCAGCATACCGGGCATCACCACCGATGAGCTCATACGGCTCGACCTGCTCGCGCAGACTGCCGTGCTCACCTCTCAGGGCGTGCCGTTCATACTGTGCGGTGAGGAGATGCTGCGCGACAAAAAGGGTGTACACAACAGCTACAACTCTCCCGACAGCATCAACCACCTTGATTGGACCAACATCACGCGCTACCCCCAGGTGTTTGAGTACTACCGCCACCTCATAGCCTTGCGCAAGGCTCACCCGGCATTCCGCCTTGCCGACGCAGAACTGGTGAGGAAACACCTCGAGTTCCTGCCTTCGCCCGAGCTCACCGTGGCGTTCAGGCTGAAAGACCACGCCGGCGGCGACGACTGGGGCAATATCATCGTGGTGCTCAATGCCAGCAAGCATCAGCAGCAAGTGGCCATACCCGACGGGCAGTACACCGTGGTGACGGCCAACGGCACCGTTGATGCCGAGGGCATAGGCACCGTGTCGGGCTCCACCCTGGCCGTGGGGCCTCAGCAAGCCGTCATCATACACGACTGACAACACTCTATACACACCATCAACGACTACAACACATGAGAAAGTTACTGGCAACACTGGCTTTGGCATCAGCAATTAACATGAACGCAGCACAGAAGATAGACCGCATAGAACCGTCCAACTGGTTCGTCGGGATGAAGAACCCGACAGTGCAGCTCATGGTCTACGGCGAGGGCATACGCACCGCCGACGTAGAGACCGACTACCCGGGCGTGAGGATAGACTCGCTCGTCAGGCTCGACAGTCCCAACTACCTGCTCATATACATGGACGTGGGCAAGGCACGCCCCGGCACCATGCGGCTGCGGTTCAGGTCTGACCGTGGCAAGGCCACTGCCGACTTCCAGCTCCGCCAGCGCGAGATGAGCGGTGACAAGCGGCAGGGATTCACCTGCGCCGACGTGCTGTACATGCTCATGCCCGACCGTTTCGCGTCGGCACCCGGCCCCATCACCGGGCTGAAAGGACTGCTGCCGTTCAGCTACGACCGCTCGGAGCCATCGCGGCGGCACGGCGGCAACATCGAGGGCATACGCCGACACCTCGACTACTTCACCCAGCTCGGTGTCACGGCGCTGTGGTTCACGCCCGTGCTCGAGAACGACATGCCCGAGAGCAAGCACGGCAGCTCGTACCACGGCTATGCCACCACCGATTATTATAAGGTAGACCCACGGTTCGGCACCAACGAGGAGTATCGCCGACTGGTGAGCGAGGCGCACGCCAAGGGACTGAAGGTGGTCATGGACATGATATTCAACCACTGCGGCTCGGCCCATCCATGGGTCAAGGACATGCCGTCAAAGGACTGGCTCAACTGCCCCGAGTGGCTCAACGGTGGCCGCGACAGCGACAAGTATGTGCAGACGAGCTACAAGCTGACACCCGTGCTCGACCCCTACGCATCGAAAGTAGACCTGCACGAGACCGTAGACGGATGGTTCGTGAAGTCGATGCCCGACCTCAACCAGCGCAACCCGCACCTCATGACATACCTCATACAGAACTCGGAGTGGTGGATAGAGACCGTGGGCATAGACGGAATACGCATGGACACATACCCCTACGCCGACCGCGAGGGCATGGCACGGTGGATGAAGGCCCTCAACGATGAGTACCCCAACTTCAACACCGTGGGCGAGACGTGGGTCACGGAGCCGGCATACACGGCCGCATGGCAGAAAGACTCACCGCTCTCGGAGGTCAACTCCAACCTAAAGACCGTCATGGACTTCTCGTTCTTCGACCGCATAAACCAGGCCAAGAGTGAGGAGACGGACGACTGGTGGAAAGGCATGAACCGCATATACAACTCACTGTGCTACGACTACCTGTACAAGGACCCGAGCCACGTCATGGCATTCATTGAGAATCACGACACCGACCGCTTCCTTGGCGACGGCACAGACACCCTCGCGCTGCGACAGGCCCTCGCACTGCTGCTCACCATCAAGCGCATACCGCAGCTCTACTACGGCACCGAGGTGCTGATGAACGGCACCAAGAGCGTGACCGACGGCAACGTGCGGCGCGACTTCCCCGGCGGTTTCCCCGGCGACACGCACAATGCGTTCACGGCAGAGGGCCGCACGAAAGCCGAGAACGACATGTTCCGCTGGCTGAGCCGTCTGCTGCACTGGCGCAAGGGCAACGACATCATAGCCAAAGGCACACAGACGCAGTTCATTCCATACAAGGGCATCTACGTGGTGGCACGCTCCTACGGCGGCAGACACGTGCTCACGGTACTCAACGGCACCTCCAAGGCAGCGTCAATGCACGTCGGCCGCTATGCCGAAATCATAGGCCAGGCCACCCACGGCACCAACATACTGACAGGACGCACCATAGACCTCACCAAGGATGTGCGCCTCACGCCTCGCGGAGTGATGGTCATAGAACTGTGACACAGGACACTTGACTGATACAGGATAAACCATTTCCGTGTATTGTTATATATGTAAACATGTCAAAGACCGCTTGCGCATTTTCAAAGCGATTGCAAAGATCGCATCTGCGCAAGCGGTGTCAAGTTTTTCGTGTCTGTTTTTCTGGATTTTATATCTATTATCGCCATAGAGGTTCGTTTTCCCAACCGACAGGAAAACCAAGTGCAACCTTATCTATTTCTGGGTTGCTCCTTGGGAATAGAAAGCAAAGGGTACATATAGGAAGCCAAGCGATAATACCCGATGTGGGAAAGATAATGCCGAGCCTTTTCTTCATCGGTTATCTCCATACCTCTTGTTTTTAGCAGTTGTACTAACTCTTGGGGTGTGGAATATGTTTTTATAAAATGGCTTCTTGTCACCATATACCTATAAAAACAAAAACGACCCGCACATTTGAGCATCGTTGAGAGGCTTGGCGGGTTCTCGTACTGCAAAGATACGAATAATCATTGATTATGCAATATTTTTTATCAAGAAAATCACGCGAAAGTGGAATTCCTTTGACGTAATTATATTTTGTAGAAAATGTTGGCGGCGACCTACTCTCCCACTATCTCAGCAGTACCATCGGCATTAGAGGGCTTAACTTCTCTGTTCGGAATGGGAAGAGGTGTGCCACCTCCATTTAGCCG
>JALFIM010000030.1 GCA_022775985.1 Prevotella sp. | reverse complement strand
AATATCATGAGCTACCTGTGCCACGGCGACGTGGCATTCTCCGTAGGCATGACCTGCGCCTCCACCCTCCTCGCCCCCATGATGACACCGCTGCTCATGAAAGTCACCGCAGGAGAGATAATACATATCGATGCCGTGGGCATGTTCGTCAACATACTCATAGTGACCATACTGCCCGTGGCCATAGGCTGCACGCTCAACTATGCATACAGCAAGCGCCAGTGCTTCCCCACCCTCCAGAGCCTCATGCCAGGCATCAGCGTCAGTTGCCTGGCCATGATAGTGGGCGGCGTGATATCCACCGTACACGATGACCTCGTGGCACGCGGCCTGCTGCTCTTCATCTGGACTTTCGCCGTGGTGTTCTGCCACAACACGTTGGGCTACTGCCTGGGGTGGCTGGCCGGCAAGGCCGCACGCTTCAGCACCGCCAAGAAGCGCACCATATCCATAGAGGTGGGCATGCAGAACGCAGGACTCGCCACCGTGCTGGCCTCCAACTTCTTCGCCTCGCAGCCGCTCGCCGTGCTCCCATGCGCCATAAGCTGCGCATGGCACAGCATATCAGGCACCATACTCGCAGGCATATACCTGGCATGGGACAAGCGCCATGCCGCCAAGCCACAGGCTTAAAGGCGCATCAGCCTGCGGCAACGCATGAAAAAAAGAGTGAGCTTCGGCCTCAAGGCATGTACCTTGTGGCCGAAGCTCACTCTTTTGTGGCTGATTCCGAGACCATACAGCAGCCATGGGAGCCGCCCGCATATACCGACAGGCTACGGTGCGGCCGCTCAGATGCTTATCTCCGCTGAACCGAAGCAGCGGTGGTGCTGCTCATCATACACCACACAGAACTGTCCCGGGGCCACGCCCTGTATCAGGCTGGAGGCATGAACGACGAAAGAGTCATCGCCAGTGCGCTCAAGCACCGCGGGATGATACTCTGGAGTGTGGCGTATCTTGAACGTCACGGCCACACGGTCGAGCCCGTCCCACGGATTCTCCGTGAGGAAATGGAAGTCGTGTATCGGGAAGTCCTGCTTGTAGGCGGTGCGCGGCTCATAGCCCTTGCTGACATAGAGTATGTTGCGCTCCACGTCCTTCTTCACCGCATACCAAGGGCCGCCACCGAACCCTAAGCCATGACGCTGGCCTATGGTGTGGAACCACAGTCCGCGATGGCTGCCTATGCGGCGGCCCGTCTCAAGCTCAAGCACGTCGCCGGGATTCTCGCCAAGATAGCGGCGTATGTAGTCGTTGTAGTTTATCTTGCCCAGGAAGCAGATGCCCTGCGAGTCCTTGCGCCGCGCGTTGATGAGATGCTCACGCTCGGCTATCTGCCTCACCTCGTCCTTCATGTAGTGGCCTATCGGGAAGATGGCCTTACGAAGCTGCCAGTCATAAATCTGCGCGAGGAAGTCGGTCTGGTCTTTCACAGGGTCGGGACTGGTGGTGAGCCACTTCTTTCCGTCTATAATCTCAGTCTGGGCGTAGTGTCCTGTGGCTATGAGGTCGTAGTCGTGCCCCATCTTCTCGTCAAAAGCCCCGAACTTTATAAGCCTGTTGCACATGACATCGGGGTTGGGCGTATATCCAGCCCGCACCTTCTCCATGGTGTATCGGGTCACGTTGTCCCAATACTCGCGGTGGCAGTCTACCACCTGAAGGCGGCATCCGTAGCGCGACGCCACTGCCGTGGCCATCTCGAGATCCTCCTCTGACGAGCAGTCCCACTCCTCCTTCTCCTCGGGGCCTATCTTTATGTAGAAGCAGTCGGGGTGAAGCCCGAGGCGGGCCATCTCATACACCACGACCGAACTGTCCACACCGCCCGACAGCAGTACGGCTATTCTCTTGTCTTTAAGATTGTAATCCATATTGAAAAACTAATGATTGCTGACTCCTGCCAGCCACTCATGTTGTCAATGATTCCACAACACGTATGCCGGCAGACACGTCTCAGTAAGCCTCGCGGTACTTGTTCTCATCCTTGTCGGCAAGCATCGACAGGTAGCTCTGGTAGCGGCTGGCCGCGATATAGTGCTCCTCCACGGCCTTCAGCACGGCGCATCCCGGCTCATGTGTATGCGTGCAGTTGTTGAAACGGCAGTCGTGCGAGAAGCGAAATATCTCCTTGAAATAGCTTGATATCTCCTCTGGCTCCATGTTGAAGGTACCGAAGCCCTTTATGCCGGGCGTGTCGATGATGTATCCGCCACTGGGAAGCTCCAGCATCTCGCTGAACGTGGTGGTGTGCATGCCCGTATTGTGAGAGTCGCTTATCTCTGCGGTGCGCAGGTTCACCCCGGGCAGTATGCGGTTGATGAGCGTAGACTTGCCCACACCGCTGTTTCCGCTGAGCAATGTGGTCTTATCGCGCAGCAACGGCAGCAGGGTATCGACACCGTCTCCCCTCTCTGCCGACACAGCCATGCACTTGTAGCCCACCGTATCGTACAGAGTCATCATCATGTCCTGGTAGTGACGCTCCTCATCGGTGAGCAAGTCCGTCTTGTTGAACACCAACACTACGGGCACGCTGTAAGCCTCTGCCGAGGCGAGGAAGCGGTCGATGAAAGTGGTACTGGTCTGAGGGTAGTTGACAGTGACTATGAGAAAGGCCTGGTCTACGTTGGCAGCGATGATATGACTCTGCTTGCTCAGGTTCTGCGACTTGCGTATGATGTAGTTGCGGCGGTCCTCAATAGAGGTGATAAACGCCGTACCCTCCTGATTGGTGATAATGTCCACGCGGTCGCCCACAGCCACAGGATTGGTGCTACGTATGCCCTTGAGCCTGAAGTTTCCCTTTATTTTGCTGTCGATGGTATGGCCATCGTCAGTCCTTACAGTGTACCAACTGCCTGTGTTCTTGATAACTAATCCCTTCATTGTGTGTCGTAGATGTACACTCATGGCACGCGCCGCAATACAATAGAGGCTGCGGCATGCCGCCAACAGGCCACCTTCATGACGGCCAACGGGCTGTCATGAAGGTGCGTTGCGTGATGAGCATCCGACCGTATGGCCGTCAATGGTCAGACGGTCATTATCTCCTTGGTCTTCATAGCGAGCAGGTCGTCCACTCGCTTGATGTACTTGTCGTGAATCTTCTGCAACTCTGCCTCTGCGTCTTTCTCATTGTCCTCAGACAGACCGTCCTTGATGGCCTTCTTGAGTTTCTCCTTCACATCGCCACGGGCGTTGCGAATCTCCACCTTTGTTTTCTCGCCTATCTTGTTGCACTGCTTCACCAGCTCCTTACGACGCTCCTCGGTAGGCTGCGGAATGCCCAGTCTGATGACCTCGCCGTTGTTCTCTGGCGTGATGCCCACATCGCTGTCCATGATGGCTTTCTCTATATCGCGGATAGCCTTCTTGTCCCATGGACGTATGGCTATGGTGCGCGGGTCGGGCACCGACACGTTGGCTACTTGGTTGAGCGGAACCATAGAGCCGTAGGAGCTTACCCTTATGCCCTCAAGAATAGCCACGTTGGCGCGGCCAGCGCGTATGCGTGCCAACTGCTCCTCAAGATACATGGCTGCCATTTCCATGCGCTCGCCGGCACCTTCTAATGTCTCTTTTACGTCAATCATATAATTGTATTATTAGTTTCACTTCACAAATTTAAGTATAATATATGGATTATACAACTGTTTGCAACTATTATTTTTCGCCACTGACGGTGCTTACCGCCTTCAGTTCGGCCTCCACCATGTTGGTGAGGTCTACGAACTGTGCCACGGTGAGCTGCTCTGGCCTCTTGGTCATGATGTCGGCGGCATAGAACTCGGCCCGTGCGGGCGTGCCGGAGAACACCTGTCGCAGACTGACGCGGAGCATCTTGCGGCGCTGATTGAACACAGCCTTGACCACTCTCTTGAACAACGCCTCATCACACCCGAGGTCTGTGACCGTGTTACGGGTCATGCGTATGACCGCACTCTTGACTTTCGGCGGCGGATTAAACACGTTCTCGTCCACGGTGAAGAGATACTCCACGTCATACCAAGCCTGTATGAGCACGGAGAGTATGCCGTATGCCTTGTTGCCCGGCTCCGATGCCATGCGCAAGGCCACCTCACGCTGTATCATGCCGGTGCAGCACGGTATGAGGTCTTTGTTGTCGAGCATCTTGAAGAATATCTGTGAGGATATGTCGTAGGGGTAGTTGCCAGTGAGCACGAACTGCCTTCCGCCGAAGATACCGTCGAGAGGCATGCGCAGGAAGTCGTCACCTATGATGTTGTCGCGCAACTTCGGGAAGTTGGCATGCAGGTATTCCACCGACTCCTTGTCTATCTCCACGGCCTTGACCTCACGGTTCTTGGTAACGAGAAACTGCGTGAGGACACCCATGCCGGGCCCTATCTCAAGCACGGGTATGCCGGGACAGGCATCCACCGTGTCGGCGATGGCCTTCGCTATGCTGAGGTCGGTCAGGAAGTGCTGACCGAGATTTTTCTTTGGTCTTACGGTTTTCATACGGCAAACTTACATATTTTTTTTGACATTATGCCACTGGCGGCATAAGTTTTTGACCCATACATCATTAAAAACAGACAGCCATGCCTTTTAAAACAAACTGCCGTGACAATAAAAGCGAACCAACCACACCATTAAGAACAGTCTGCCGTGACAATAAAGCAGTCCACCACACCATTAAAAACAGGCTGCCGTGACAAAAGGAACAAGCTGCCTCACCATATATTGCACACCACTGCGGCATACTGTCGCAGCCACACCACAGCAATAACAAGACACGACAGGGAAACAAACAGAGACAGAGGAAGAGACTGACGCAGCCATATCATGATGGCTACAAGACACGACAGGGGCGTGCCGCCAATGCGACACGCCCCTGCTATGCGTCATTCAGACCTCACGTGTACCGTTCAGCCCTCCTTGTTCTCGTCATCCACGGCCTTTATCTTCTGCCGCACGAGCTCCATGTCGTCGCGCAACTTCTGCACCTTACGGTTCATCTCATCGATAAGACTGTTGCCCTTCTTGCTGCTGGCATTGAGGAATCCGAGGTTGTTCTCGTATGTCTGCACCTCCTGCTTCAACTGCTCGAAGCGGCGCACGAGACGGCCGCGCTCATTGTCGAGAGCCTCCTCACCACGCTTGGCCACATTCTTGAGACCGTTCTTGAAGTTGTTTAAGCGACGGCGCGACATGTTGATGTTGAGTTTCTTGTGCAACTTAGTGAGCACATCGTGGTACTCATCATACACCTTATCCTTCTCTTTGTACGGCACATGTCCTACTGCTGCATACTCATCGGTGAGTTGCTGGAGCTGCTGCTGTACGTCATCGCCGTCAGACTCAAGCAGTGCCGTCATGCGCTTGATGATGTCCTGCTTCTTCTCAAGGTTGGCACGCTCCTCGTTGTGGGTGCCGGCATTTGAAGAGTTGCGTGCATCGAAAAACTTATTGCATGCTCCGAGAAACTCCTTCCAAAGCTGGTCACCGAGCCGTTTGGGCACCATGCCTATGGTTTTCCATTCCTTCTGCAAGGCTATGAGCTTGTCGCTCGTTGACTTCCAGTCGGTACTGTCCTGCAAAGCCTTGGCTTTCTCCACCAGAGCACGCTTCTTCTCTATGTTGGCAGCGAGCGTCTGCTTCATGTCCTTGAAGTAGAGAGCCTTGCGACTGAAGAAGTCGTCACAGGCCGCGCGGAACCGCTCGAATATCTTTACATTCATCTTCTGCGGTGCGAATCCTATGGTTTTCCACTCATTCTGCACCTCTATGATGAGTTTGGTATGGCGTTCCCAGTCGCCAGCGCCTTTGTTCTCCTCCGCAGCTATGGCCTCAACGCGCTCGCACAGGGCCGTTTTCTTGGTGAGGTTCTCCTCTTCCTTGGCGCGGATGTCCTCGAAATGCTGCTGATGACGCTTGTTGATGACCGTAGACGCGGCCTTGAAGCGTGCCCATACCTGCTCTCTGAGCTCCTTGGCCACAGGACCTGTCTCTCGATACTGCTGATGCAGCTCCTGCAACTGGTGGAACGCGCTTATCACATCGGGCTCTTCGGCGAGTTTCTCCGCAGCCTCGCAGAGACGCGTCTTGAGCTCGAGGTTCTTCTTGAAGTCGTACTCACGCGCCTCGCTATTGAGTTTCAGCAGGTCGTAGTACTGCTCCACGTACAGTTGGTAGTTGCGCCACAGCTCGCTGGCGTTCTCCGCCGGCACGCTCTTTATCTCCTTCCACTGCTGCTGCAGTTCCTTGAATTCATTGTATGACTTGTTGGCCTCGTCGGGCGACGTGGCCATGGCCTTGATGCGGTTGATGATGTCGAGCTTCTTCTTCAGGTTGTCCTGTTTCTCCTGCTCCTGCTCCTGAAACAGCTTGGCCCTCTTCTCGCGTATCACGCTCATCTCGGACTTGAACACTTCCTCGTCCTCATCGGGTACCACCTGGTATTTTTCAGGGTCACCTCCACCGTCGATGTACTCTCTCATGCGTGCCTCACGCTCTGCGATATGCAGTTTATAGAAAGTGGTTTTCAGGTGATCGACTTCGTCCTTGGCAGGAGTCTCGTCATTGGCGACGATTTCCTTGAGCCTGGCTATTACGTCTTTCTTGGTCTTGTAGCTTACAGCCTGAGCGTGCTCGCCGTCGGCATCTGCGGCGTTGTCGCCATCGCCTGCAGCCGTTATCTGCTGTGCTGTCGCGTCAGTGGTTTCAACTTGAACAGCAGATTGCTCCACGTTCTTCTCGCTTTCGTTGGTTCCCAGATTCTGGGTGTTCTCTTGAGAGTCCATCATTTCACTGTTTTAGTTTATGACAAGGTAATCTTTTTCAGCGTCCTTCCCAGCCATGACCGACAGTACACAGGTCTGCCCGCCGCGCCGTGAGGGCGACATGAAACACACAATTATAATATTATAGGCTGCAAACTTAAATAAAAAAAACGTAAATGCCTAACAAAAACGTTTTTTTTTGAATATTTTATTGCCACAGGACAGAGTTTATTGTCACAGGAGCCGTTTGCGTTTGAGTATTATCCACGACACTCCCGATACCACCACCGACAGCACCAGCGCCACCACGAAGCCGTAGGGGCTGTTCTCCATGCCGTTGATGAGGTTCATGCCGAATATGGAGGAGATGAGCGTCGGGAACATCATGATGATAGACACGGACGTGAGGGTACGCATCACGGTGTTCATGTTGTTGTTGATGATGCTCGAGTAGGTGTCCATGGTAGACTCCAAGATGTCGGCATATATGTTTGTGGTCTCGCGGGCCTGCGACATCTCGATGTTGACATCCTCTATGAGGTCGGCGTCAAGCTCATCGACCTGTAGCTTGAACTTCAGTTTCGCGAGCAGGGTCTCGTTGCCACGGATAGACGTTATGAAGTAAGTGAGCGAGTCCTGCAACCTGCTCAGACCGATAAGCGACTCGTTGTTCACGCCGTGGTCGAGGTTGTGCTTGGCCTTCTCTATGAGAGTGTTTATCTGCTTGAGCCTCTTCAGGTACCACACGGCCGACGAGAGGAACACGCGGAATATCATGTCCACATAGTCAGTGAAGCCCTCACCGCGCTTCTGATGGTAGCTCACGAAGTCTATCATCATATTTGTCTCGTAGTAGCACACGGTGATGGTGACGTCGCGCTTGTGTATTATACCGAGCGGCACGGTGGTGTACGGCGTGCGCGAGCGTATCTCCTTGACGTAGGGAATACGCAGGATGATAAGCATCCAGCCATCGTCATACTCGTAGCGGGCACGCTCGTCGGTATCGCTGATATCGGAGAGGAAATAGTCGGGGATGTTGAATTTATCTTCAAGGTACTGCTGGTCTTCCTCGGTAGGACATGTCACCTGTATCCAACAGTTGGGTTGCCATTCGTTGATGGTCTTTAGGGCTGAGTCAGTGTTCCAGAATGTTCTCATAAAGCAAGCCTCCATGACGATGATAGGATGGAGCCTGCCTTACGTGATGAGGGGGCTCTATCCTACAGAATTTGTATTTTCCGCGTGATAGTCGTCCATAAAATGTGATTGATAAATTACTGCCCGGCGGCATGACCACATGCTGTGGAGCCGCTGATGCGGCCACATGCGGCACGGCCACAGATGCCTGTCTGCGCCATGGCGTGCGTGAATCAGTCCGTCGGGGATTGCTGTTTTCGGCTGCAAAAATAATAAATTAATGTGAAACGACGGCACTGCCACAGCCTGTTTTTTGCCACGACAGCCATTTTTACGTGTTTGAAACACTTGTTTCCACGCCACTGCCGCCTAAGAAAAAGGCGGGCCCTACCCCACCGCCACCGTGAGGCACGACGTGTGTGCGCCTGTGCACGGTGGCGGCGAGGCAGAGTCCGCCTGAAATGCTTGTGACGAGCTGCGGCTTATTTGGCCGGCACGTCAGCCATTGTTTTCTTCAACAGCTCCCAGAACGGGGCGATGGTGGGTATGAGACAACGCTCGCTGGTGGTGTGGGGCGAGCAGAGCGTCGGGCCAAGCGACACCACATCGAGGTGCGGATACTTGCCAAGGATGACAGAGCACTCCAGTCCGGCGTGGTCTACCTGGTGTATGGCCTCCGTGCCGAAGAGTTCCTTGTAGTTCTTCTTGAGGAGGTTGAGTATCTCGCTGTCGGTGTTGGGATCCCAACCGCTGTAACTGCCGCTCATCTCAACCTTCATTCCTGCCATGGAGAAGCAGCTCTCGAGGGTGGTGGCCACATTCATCTTCATAGACTCACTCGACGAGCGTGCGAGTATCTTCAGCGCGGCCTTGCCGTCGGCGATGTTGATGATGGCGAGATTTGACGATGTCTCCACCACGCTGGGAATGGCCGGTATCATGCGGAGCACGCCGTCGTGACATGCGTATATGGCATCTATGAGGTTGTCCTGAATCTCCTCGGGCACCTCATGTGCAGGAGTCTCCACAGGCTCAGTTAACAGCTGTATGCCGCTCTCTATGCCCTTGTACTCATGCTCGAAGCACTCCTTCCACTCTGCCACGAGGTCGTTGAGCGCGTCTACGTTCTCCTTGGGCAGCGTGAGCACCACCTCGCACTCGAACGGGATGGCGTTGCGCATGTTGCCGCCGTGCCATGTGGCGAGGCGTGCCTCGCACTCCGATATGGCCTCACGCACCACACGCGCCATGAGCTTGTTGGCATTGGCGCGGCCCTCGTGTATCTCCAGGCCTGAGTGTCCGCCCTTCAGGCCCTTGAGCACCACCTTCAGCGCGGTGTCCTCTGGGTCGGTGTCTACCTCCTTGTAGTCGAGTGTGGCGGTGATGTCTATGCCGCCTGCGCTGCCGATGACGAACTTACCCCAGGTCTCGGAGTCGAGGTTGAGCAGTATGTCGCCGTTGAGCTCATCGTCGGGCAGTGCGTTGGCACCGAACATGCCCGTCTCCTCATCTGCCGTGATGAGGGCCTCCACCGGGCCATGCACCAAGTCCTTGGCCTCCATGACGGCCATGATGGCGGCCACGCCCAGTCCGTCGTCAGAACCGAGCGTAGTGCCCTTGGCCTTCACCCAGTCGCCGTCGATGTATGTCTCTATGGGGTCGGTCTCGAAGTCGTGCGTGCTGTCCTTGGACTTCTGGGGCACCATGTCCATGTGTGCCTGCAGGATGATGCCCTTGCGGCCCTCCATCCCTGCCGTGGCAGGCTTGCGCATGACGATGTTTCCTGCGCTGTCCTTGAATGCCTCCACGCCGGCCTTGACGGCGAAGTCGAGCAGGAACTGCTGGATTTTCTCAAGATGTCCTGACGGACGCGGCACCTGTGTGAGCGCGTAGAAGTTGCGCCAGATGCACTCCGGTTTCAGATTTTTGATTTCACTCATAATCCTCTGTTTTATGTTTGTTCGCTAATAGGTTATCGATATGTCAACGTCATGCCACGCCGACACGCTGCACGGTCTTGCCGTGGCATGCGGCATGGCATGGCGCAAAATTACAAATAAATAATGACATTTTGCCATACGGTTGCGGTTTTTATGTAGCGCAGCGCCACAACGCCCCACGATGGCATGCCTATCTCACCACCTTACGGCCGCCCACGATGTATATGCCCTTGGGCAGCGACGACATGTCGGTGCCTACGCAGCGTCCGTCGATGGTGTATATGGGCTTTGGCGACGATGCCTCACCGGTGCGCACGGGGGCTATGCCCGACACCTCTGTGGGAGCCACCGTCACCTCATCGAGGAAGAAGCGGCCATTGCCAGAGAACGTGACGGTGCTCGTGCCCGTGCCCACGAAGTCGATGCTCACGTCCGTCCACTGCCCGCTGGACAGGGTGACGGCCTGGAGCGTCTGCCCACCGTAAGACACTGTGAGCGTGTTCTTGTCACCTACCCATGCCGCAGCCTTGAACGTGAGCCGCGCCTTACCGCTGACAGTGAACGAGGGTGTGGTGGCATTGCCGCCATTGCCGCTCTTGCCCAAACGCACGCATTGGTCACTGGCATAACCGTAGTTGTACGTCCATCCCGTGTTGTCGAAAGAAGGCTTGCCGCTGCCGAGGTTGCCCGACCACTGATTGTCGTTGCCGCCCTTGCCGCTGCAGCCGTCGAAGCTCTCGTAGAAGGCCGCGCCGTCGGGCTTCACGGCAGGATTGTCGGAGGAAGAGCCCACCTTGAAGTCGAACGACATGGTGCCGTCGGCATTGGCAGTGATGGCGGTGACGTTCTTGCCCAGGAGATAAGTGCCGTCGGTATTCTTGTTGAACACCTTGTTGGCGGGCTTGGATGTGCCCGTCAGACGGTTGTTGCCCTTGTACGGATAGGTGTCATTGGCTATGTCGGAATAGCTGTCCATGCCATAGCTGTTGTCTGCGGCCACTATGCTCCAGCGCTGGTGGCTCACCACATTGTTCACTTCGTTGGAGTACCACGCACGCTCACTGTAGTCAACATGCGTCACCAGCATGCCAGTGCCGGGCAGTTCGGCATCCCACTTCGTGCGCTGCCTGTTCTCAAGGGCATAGAACTCATTGCCCGTGGCATTGTTGTATATGACGTAAGTCTCGCCGTTGTTGCCGGCAGACTTCCAGCCGCGCACCTCCGTATCGGCATCGAGCACCACCGGCTCGGCCCATCCTGCTATCCACTTCTCTATGCCCGAGTACCCGGCAGGACAGAAAGAGTCGCCATTGCGGTCGCCTCCGTCCATCAGGTCCCATAAATACCCCATGGCATAGCCGTTGCCCGTGTCTGTATCATAGACATCGGGGAAACCGAGACAGTGCGAGAACTCATGGCAGATGGCACCTATGCCCGACATCTTGTCCAGCTCCGATATCTCGTTGCTGCACGCATAGGTGTCTACCACGGTGCCGTTCATGCTGAGCGAGGAGCCGTAGTCGCCCGCCGACAGGTAGTACATGTGGGGCCAGATATAGTCGTCGCCCATGTCGTCGGCCTCCGAATAGCCGGCGTATATGCAGAACACCTGGTCGGCCTCGCCGTCGCCATCCCAGTCGTAGCTGCTCCAGTCTACCTGACTCTTGACGGCCTGACAAGCCTCTGCCACCATAGCGCCGGCATGAGCGTCGTCATCATTGTCGCCGTTCTGGCCATAGTAGGCATAGCCTTTACTCAAGGTGACGGGGCCTACCACATCGAACGTGAGGTCGAACTGGCCGTTGCTCTGGTCTTGGAAGTAGTCGTGTACGCTTCCCACGAAGTCGCCCTCAGTGAGGTTTTCCTGGTTTGCCACCTTGTCGTAGAAAGCCTTGTCGTGGCCGCTCCTGAACTTCAGGTCCTGAAACTGCACAAGGATGATGAGTCCCTTCTTCTTGCCGTAGATGCCGTCGGACAGGAAACCGTACGAAGGTTTAAGCCCTGATACGCGCGACATGACGCGCCGCTCCTGACGCTTCGTCAGCGGGGCACGGCGGCTGCGGGCCTTGGCACGCAGCGCGTCCATGTCGGCCACTACGTATATGCCGTCGGCACGGCGTGTGTAGCAGGTGCCGTCGTCGGCACGGTAGTAATGTATGTGCTCATCACCGCACAACTGCGCACGCACCTCCGTGCCGTCGGCAAGCCGCAGCATGCGGTAGGCTCCACGTCTCGCCGATATGGCTGAGGCCGACAACGTAGTCAGCAAGAGGAATAAAGAAAGTAGGATTTTTCGCATAAGAGTATTATTGATGTTTGTTGTTTACGCACGAATATCACAGCCTCTGCGCCGCACCTTCCCCATGCCACGGCTCACGCCATGGCCACTGCGGCAGCGCATCCATGCAAAATTATACATTCTGCACGACTTACCACGCTGTTTGTAAATAAAAAACAAAAAAAATAAAAAAACAGGACACTGCCAAACAATAAGGACTGCTTCATGTCAAGAATTACAGTCTCAAATGTTTTCACCCCCGAAAACAGCCTCACTCCACGCCATGAAGCAATAATCAGAAAGGCACAACGATACCATAGCCACTACGTGTTCATATATATCTATAACACACTGACATACAATGCATTGCAAAATAGGCCATTTCAGAGTGCGAAATAGGCCGTTTCGGACTGCGAAATGGGCCGTTTCGGACTGCGAAACGGGCCGAAACGCAAGTCAAAGATTACGCCAATGCTTACAGCTATGTTTTTTACAAGAATCCCAGCCAAGCCATGAAGCGATACTACACGCCAACCGCCATCACTGCACGGCGGCAGCAGCCACTCATCTGTCAAGACAAAATAAGGCGCAGGAAGCCTGTACCTCCTGCGCCTTGCATTATGTAGATATACATTATTTCAGTTGTCGTGTCATAACATGGCACGCCTACCGTGGGTCATACGCCGGCGAGTGCCAGCACCTTGTCTACTGCGGCCGACAGGCCATCGGTGTCTTTTCCACCAGCGGTAGCGAAGTTGGGCTGTCCGCCTCCACCACCCTTGATGAGTTTAGCAGCCTCGCGCACTATGCTGCCGGCATTGAGGCTGTGCTCCTTCACCATGTCGTCAGAAAGCATCACGGTAAGCGTGGGCTTGCCGCCATCGGCACTACCTATGACGCACACGAGGTTCTCGCCCACCTTCTCACGTATGCCGAACACCAAGTCCTTGACCGATGCAGCAGGAAGGGGCACCACCGCGCTCACCACCGTAACGCCGTTGACCTGACGGGCCTTCTGCAACAGGCTCTCCTTCATGCGGTTCACGCCCTCAGCATGCATGCGCTCGATGTCCTTACGCATGGCCACGTGCTCGTCTATATACTTCTCTATCACACCCTTCAGGTCCTTAGCGTTGTTGAAGAGGGCTCTGATGGCCTTCACGCTGTCCTCAAGGGCGTAGAGCAGATTCTCACACTCCTGGCCGGTGGTGGCCTCTATGCGCCGTATGCCGGCTGCCACGCTGCTCTCGTTGATTATCTTGAACATGCCTATACGGCCTGTAGACTTGGCATGGATGCCTCCGCAGAACTCACAGCTCGGGCCGAAGCGCACCACGCGCACCTTGTCGCCATACTTCTCTCCGAACAGAGCCACAGCACCGAGCTGCTTGGCCTCCTCAAGCGGAGTGTCGCGGTGCTCGTCGAGAGGATAGTCGGCACGTATCATGCCGTTGACCAGACGCTCCACCTTGCGGAGCTCCTCGTCAGTGACTTTCTGGAAGTGCGAGAAGTCGAAGCGGAGTGTATCGGGCGACACGAACGAGCCTTTCTGCTCCACATGGTCGCCGAGCACCTGCTTCAAGGCATAGTCGAGGAGGTGCGTAGCGGTATGGTTGGCGGCGCTGGCATCGCGCTTGTCGGTGTCTACACAAGCCATGAAGTCGGCCTCCACGTTCTTGGGCAGGGCCTTCACGATGTGTATGCTCTGGTTGTTCTCACGCTTCGTGTCAACGATATTCACCGTCTCGTCCTCGCTTACGAGCACGCCCTGGTCGCCGACCTGTCCGCCCATCTCACCATAGAAAGGCGTATTGTCGAGCACGAGCTCATAGAACGTGTTTTTCTTCTGCGTCACCTTGCGGTAGCGGAGTATGTGACACTCGTACTCAGAGTAGTCGTAGCCCACGAACTGCTGCTCGCCCTCGCGCAGTATCACCCAGTCGCTGTTCTCCACGGCGGCCGCGTTGCGGGCACGCTCCTTCTGCTTCTGCATCTCGGCATTGAACTGCTCCTCGTCTACGGTGTAGCCGTTCTCACGGCATATAAGCTCCGTGAGGTCGAGGGGGAATCCGTATGTGTCGAACATGCGGAAAGCCTGTGTGCCGTCGAGCACCGTCTGGCCGTGAGCCTTGAGCTCGTCCATGGCACCGTTGAGCAGATTGATGCCCTTCTCAAGGGTGCGGAGGAACGAGTCCTCCTCCTCTTTCATCACGCGGCTTATGAGCTGCTGCTGTGCTGAGAGCTCGGGGAAGGCGAGTCCCATCTCCTGCACAAGCACTGGCACGAGCTTGTAGAGGAACGACTCTTTCTGTCCGAGGAATGTGTATGCGTAGCGCACGGCGCGGCGAAGGATTCGTCTGATGACATAGCCGGCCTTGGCATTGCTCGGCAGCTGGCCGTCGGCTATGCTGAAAGCCACGGCACGCAGGTGGTCGGCGCACACGCGCATGGCCACGTCGGTATTCTCGTCAGAGCCATATTTCAAGCCCGTGATGTTCTCCTCCTCACGTATGATGGGCTGGAAGATGTCGGTATCGTAGTTGGAGTGCTTGTTCTGCATAGCGCGGACGAGACGCTCAAATCCCATACCTGTATCTATGACGTGCATGGGCAGCGGCACGAGCGAGCCGTCGGCCTTGCGCTCGTACTGCATGAACACGATGTTCCATATCTCTATGACCTGTGGGTCGTCCTTGTTGACGAGCTCACGGCCGGGCACTTTGGCCTTCTCCTCAGGGGTACGCGAGTCGAGGTGTATCTCAGAGCAGGGGCCGCAGGGGCCTGTATCGCCCATTTCCCAGAAATTGTCGTGCTTGTTGCCGTTGATGATATGGTCGGCAGGGACATGCTTGGCCCAATAAGACGCAGCCTCATCATCACGTTCCAGGTTCTCTTCCTTGGAACCCTCGAATACGGTGACGTACAGGTCGGCAGGGTCGAGGTGCAGTACGTCTACAAGATATTCCCACGCATAGTCTATGGCTCCCTCCTTGAAGTAGTCGCCGAAGCTCCAGTTGCCGAGCATCTCGAACATGGTGTGGTGGTAGGTGTCGTGCCCCACCTCCTCAAGGTCGTTGTGCTTGCCGCTCACGCGGAGGCATTTCTGTGTGTCCGCGCGGCGCCGTGGCTCAGGCGACCTTGTCCCGAGGATAATGTCTTTCCACTGATTCATACCGGCGTTAGTGAACATCAACGTAGGGTCGTCCTTGATAACCATAGGTGCTGACGGTACGATGACGTGTCCTTTTGACTCAAAAAACTTTTTGAAAGAGTCGCGGATTTCGTTAGCTGTCATCATTTTTATTGCTTTATTGCGTATTTAACTTTAAATCTTTCTAAAAGTTTTGCAAAGATACGCCGTTTTGACTATTTTTGCAAATAAATTAATCATTGTTTAACAAAAAGCTCTTATTTATGGCTCTCAACACAAACAAGAATCTGAAAACGTATTACTCCATAAAAGAAGTGGCGCAAATGCTTGGAGTGAATGAGAGCACACTGCGCTATTGGCAGAAAGAGTTTCCACAACTGAAACCCAAGACATCGGCCAGCGGGGCACGCATGTACACCGACAAGGACATAGAGACACTGAGGGTGATATACAACCTCGTGAAGGTAAGGGGGTTCAAGATAGCCCCTGCCCGCAAGATACTGCAGAACAACCGCGACGGCGCCGACAAGAACCTTGAGGTGCTTGAGCATCTCACCGCCATACGCGATGAGCTGGTGGAGATGAAGAAACGGCTCGACAACATAGTGTAGCCGACGCACACAATATACCCCACAGCACCCGACACGCTACGTAGCGAAACAGGACGCGCTACGCAGCGGCAGCATACACAGAGCGCAGCAGCCGTCAGAGTATGCGCTGCACCTCCTTCAAGTCCTCCACTTTCCTCAGGCTCTCCACTATCACCTTCACTTCATCGCGGTCGTGGACGCGCAGTTCTATCGTGCCGTCGAATATGCCGTGATCGCTTGATATGGTCACCTTGTGTATGTTGATGTCGAACTGGTCGGTTATCACCTTCGACACATCGAGCAGCATGCCCTTGCGGTCTATGCCGTGAATCTCCACCGTGGCATCGAAGAACATGCGCTTGTGCATGTTCCACTTGGCATCGAGTATGCGGTTGCCGAAACTTGCCTTCAGCCTGTTGGCCACGGGACAGTCGCGCTTGTGTATCTCTATGCGCTTCTTGTTGTCTATATAGCCGAGCACATCGTCGCCCGGTATGACATGACAACAGTTCGGGAATATGAACGTCTCTATATTGTCCTCGCTTATGATGATAGGCTTCTTCTTGTTGAAGTCGCTGCCTACCACGAAAAACTCCTTCTTGTCATCCTTCTTGTCGTGCCCGAAGAACGGTATGCGCTTGAGCCATGAGCTGGTGCCCTCTTTCTTCTTCTCGCGCAGCACGTCGAGGTCCTTGTCGCTGAGCGCGATGCTCTTCTCGCCCACGGCGAAGAACAGTTGCTCATGCTTCTGCACGTTGTGGAAGTCGCACAGTTTGTCGAGGTTGGCTGTGGTCATCTGCAGTTCATTCTGCTGCATCCAGTCACGCACTGCGGCCTCGCCCTTCTTCTGGGTCTCACGGCTGTCACGCCGGAGTATGGCCTGTATCTTGCCCTTGGCCTTGGCCGTGGTGGCGAAGTTTATCCACGCCGGCTGCACGTGCTGCGACTTCGACGTAAGTATCTCCACCTGGTCGCCGCTCTGCAGCTTGTGGCTCAGCGGCACGAGCTTGTGGTTGACCTTTGCGCCTATGCAATGGCTGCCGAGGAAAGTGTGTATCTGGAATGCGAAGTCAAGAGCCGTGCATCCTGTGGGCATGGTCTTGATCTCGCCCTTGGGCGTGAACACGAATATCTCGCTTGCGAACAGGTTGAGCTTTATGGTGTCGAGGAAGTCCATGGCATCGGGCTGAGGATCGTCGAGAATCTCCTTTATGGTACTCAGCCAGTTGTTGAGCTCGCTGTCGTCATCCACGGTGTCGCCGCCCTCCTTGTACTTCCAGTGGGCAGCGAATCCCTGCTCGGCTATCTCGTCCATCCTGTCGCTGCGTATCTGCACCTCTATCCACTGTCCCTGCTTAGACATCAGCGTGACGTGCAGGGCCTGGTAGCCGTTGGCCTTGGGATGGTTGACCCAGTCGCGCAGACGGTCGGGGTGCGACTTGTATATCTTGCTGATAGCCACATATATGTTGAAGCACTCATTTATCTCCTCATCGCGCTCCTTGGGCTGGAATATTATGCGCACGGCGAGGATGTCGTATATCTCCTCAAACGACACATGCTTGTTCTGCATCTTGTTCCAGATGGAGTACGGACTCTTCACACGTGCCTTGAGCTCATACTTTATGCCCATCTTGTCGAGTGCCGCGCGTATGGGTTTCGTGAAGTCATCGAACAGCATGTCGCGCTTGCTCTGGGTCATGGCGAGCTTGTTCTCTATGGAGGCATACTCCTCAGGGTGCTCATAACGGAAACTCAGGTCTTCCAGTTCGGTCTTTATCTTGTTGAGACCGAGCCTGTTGGCAAGCGGAGCATAGATATACAGCGTCTCACCGGCTATCTTATACTGCTTGTTGGCGGGCTGGCTTGCGAGTGTGCGCATGTTGTGCAGACGGTCGCATATCTTGATGAGTATGACGCGTATGTCGTCGCTCATCGTGAGGAGCAGCTTCTTGAAGTTCTCGGCCTGTGCCGATGCCTGCTCGCCGAATATGCCTCCCGATATCTTGGTGAGGCCATCGACTATCTGCGCCACCTTGCTTCCGAAGATGTTTTCTATGTCCTCTACGGTATAGTCGGTGTCTTCCACGACATCATGAAGCAGCGCCGACACGATGCTCGTGGAACCGAGCCCCATCTCCTCGCACGCTATCTGCGCCACGGCTATGGGGTGCATGATATACGGTTCGCCCGAAAGCCGCCTCACACCTTTGTGGGCCTGTCGCGCGAAATTGAACGCCTTGGTGATGATATCGATTTTCTTACGATGGCGCGAGGCCATGTATGTGTCAATCAGATGCTTGAATGCGCCGTCGATGAGCTTGTCCTCAGCGACCTCACGCATGTTGTCTTTGTTCTGGTGGTCGTCCATATATCTGTTCTCCTTTTATTCTTCGTTTGCTGCTAAACCCTACCCTGAAGTATGCTAAGACTCACACTGTGGCCGCAAAACCTCACGTTGGAGTCTGCTAAAGCCAACAATGGAATCTATTAAAGTCCGCCGTGGGCTACGCAGAGCGTCATTTCACCTTGATTTTCTTACCGGCCCTTATGCTGCTTCCGCTTATACGGTTGAGCTTCTTGAGTTTAGCCACTGTGGTATGGTTGCGCTTCGCGATGTCTGACAGGGTGTCGCCATTGCGTATCGTCACCGACTTCGAGCCACGGCTGCGTCTGCTGCGACTGCTGCGCGATGACTTCGACCGTGAGCTGCTGCGCGATGATGACACCAGCGCGGGCTCGTCATTGATGTCCACCTCGGTACGCTTGTTCTGGAAGTTGTCCACCGTAGTGGAGTAGATGGAGTCCTGACGGTCGATAAACGTGTTGATGAGCGTGGCTGGAAGGCGCAGCGCCGACAACTTAGAGCTGCCGTTGACAATGTTGCGGCGGTACTGCGGGTTGAGGTCTTTCAGCTCATCTATGCCGATGTTCAGCACCTTGGATATCTGCTCGAAGTGAATGTCACGGTCTACCATCACCGTGTCGGTCTTCACTGGAAGCTCCGCCACCATAGGACAGATGTTGTGCTCGCAGTAATAGTTCATTATGTAGTTGGCGGCAATGAACGCCGGCACGTACCCACGGGTCTCACGCGGCAGATAGGGATATATGTCCCAGTAGTCGGTGAGGCCCTTAGCGCGGTGTATGGCCTTATTGATGCCCTGCGGCCCGCAGTTGTACGCCGCGATGACGAGGTTCCAGTCGCCGAATATCTTGTACAGGTCACTGAGGTAATGCGCGGCCGCATACGACGACTTCACTGGGTCGCGGCGCTCGTCTACGAACGAGTTTATCTCCAGTCCATAGTTTTTTGCCGTGGGCAGCATGAACTGCCAGAGACCCGTGGCTCCCACCCTTGACACGGCGTTGGGGTTGAGTGCCGACTCTATGACGGGCAGGTACTTGAGCTCAAGCGGCACACCGTAAGCCTCAAGGGCCTCCTCGAATATCGGCATATAGAAGTTTTGCGCCCCGAGCATGATGCTTACGGAGCGGCGCAAGTGCCCTGCATATCTGTCGATGAGCTTCTGCACAGGGTCGTTGTAAGGCATTTCTATGACTGTGGGCAGATGACTGAGACGGTCTATGTACACACTCTTGTCATACACGGGGTTGACATCGGGGAAGTCGCAGTCGGCATTCGCCTTGAGATAAGTCTTTGAGTTGTACACACTCAGCAGACTGTCATAGTCGAGCGACAAAGCCTCCGGCAGGTCTATTACTTCTTTTTCTCCATTCTTGTTGGTCACGGTGATTTCCGTGTCGTCGTCATTGTTCTGCGCCATAGCGCCTCCGCCGAACGCGAAAAGCATCGTGACTATCAGTAGACTGATCTTTTTCATTTATCCTTTTTCCTTTTTTTCAGATTTACACAGGCTTCATGCCTACCCCACCTCACGCCCTATAACTATAATAAAGGTGTATGCACTGACCATAGCAGTGGTGAGTGGCTCACGGCATACTGCCGCGCCTGTCCGAGACAAGTGTTTAAATATTAATACTAAAATTCTTTTAGTGCCATGCGGTCACGGTTGCATGTGTGCGCTGGGCAGCGCATATTTGATGACCAGCGGCACCGTATCACATCAGAAGTTGAGGCTACAGCTCACGCCGAGGCTGTTGGCTTTCAGCGGATTACGCTCCGATGAGTTGTTTATCACCGTAGGTTCGACGCGCAAGCTGAGGTTGTTGGATATGTCAAACTCCGACAGCGATGCGTCTACATAGGCATCGACCACCGACAGGGCGTACACGCCCACAAGGCAGAAGAAGCTGAGGTCACGCCAGCGTCTGAACTTGTCCTTACGGCTCTTGAACAGTTTCTGGTACCGCTCGATGTTTGACTCGTCAATCTTCGCACCCAGATGCAGGAACTGATTGTAGCTCTGCGTATTCGGGTCATTGTCCATTATATCCATGTAAGCCTGCGAGTAGTCGCGGTACATCTGGTTGTTCCACCGCATGGCATAGGCGCACCCAACGAATCCGCCATACACTATCGGCAGTTTCCAATACTTGCGATTGTATATCTGTCCGGCTCCCGGTATCACTATTGCCAGCCACAACGCCCTCTTGGCACTGGGCCTCCATGTTGTCCAGTCGCGCTTGGCGCGTTTAGTCTGCTGCTCCTCCATTGTCGTCAGAGCCACGCTGTCGGCCGACGACAGCAGTTCCGCAGCCTTCATAGCAGAGTCGTTGACCTCAGTAGCAAACCGTGGTTGTGACATCCTCCGTGGAGCCGGCTTCACGTTCTGGGCCCCGACGGTGTATGCAGCGGATGCCAACAGCACGGCAGCGATGACTGTCAGCAGTCTACGGTAAGCGGGTCTTAAACTTGCGTTCATTGTCTGATTTTGTCAAAAACACTCATTATGTGCTCCAGCTCCTCCTCATTGGCAAAGGGTATGGTGATTTTGCCCTTGCCCTTCGGCGAGCAACTCATCTGCACCTTGGTATGCAGGAAGTCTGACAAGCGGTTGCGCATGAGGTGAAACTCCTCTGGCATGACCGTTTTCGACACTATCTTCGTGCGTCCCGACTCCACGTCGCCGCCGTTCTTGAGGGCTTGCGCCATCTCCTCCACCTTGCGCACGGAGTAGCCATGTTTCTGTACCTCCTTGAAGAGCTTTATCTGCAACGATGGACTGTCTACCGCGAGCAGGGCCCTTGCGTGTCCCATGTCTATCTCTTTCTTCTGCAGAGCCATCTGCACCTGTGCCGGCAGACGCAGCAGACGCAGATAGTTGGTGATAGCCGTGCGGCTCTTGCCAACACGCTCCGACACCTTCTCCTGAGTCATGCCCTCACGGTCGAGCAGATGCTCGTAGGCCAAGGCTATCTCTATGGCGTTGAGATCCTCGCGCTGTATGTTCTCCACGAGAGCCATCTCCATGATGTTCTCGTCGCTGATGGTGCGTATGTAGGCAGGTATCGCGGTCAGCCCGGCCAACTGCGACGCACGCCACCGCCTCTCACCGGCTATAATCTGATACTTGTGGTCTGACACCTGGCGCAGCGTGATGGGCTGTATTATGCCTATGGCACTGATGCTTGCCGCAAGCTCTGCCAGTGCCTCCTCATCGAAGTCGCGTCGTGGCTGGCTGGGGTTAGGCTCTATCTCATCTACGGGTATCTCATTGATTGTCGATGAGCCTTGCGTCCTCACGCCATTGGTATCTATGAGAGCATCGAGCCCCTGACCACGCTCGAGGTCGTCGAGTCCGCGTCCGAGCACGCTCTTGCTGTATTTCTTATGAACTGCCATTGTTGTTGTCTCTTTTCTTTTTCGTTTTTCTGTCGTATGGGGTGTGCCGCCGTCGGCGGACGGCTGACGCTGGTCGGCATCACCGCTCAACTGTTGCGGTTGATTATTTCCTTTGCCAGCGCGAGGTGGTTCTTGCTGCCCGTGGAGTCAGCATCGTAGAGTATGACAGGCAGTCCGTGACTCGGGCTCTCGCTGAGCTTCACGTTGCGCTGTATGACGGTCTTGAAAACGAGCTCCTGAAAGTGGCGCTTCACCTCATCATATATCTGGTTGGCCAGACGCAGACGGCTGTCGTACATGGTGAGCAGGAATCCCTCTATCTCGAGTTTCGGATTGAGCCGGCTCTTGATAATCTTTATAGTGTTGAGCAACTTGCTTATGCCCTCAAGCGCGAAATACTCACACTGCACAGGAATGATGACCGAGTCGGCGGCAGTGAGCGCGTTTACAGTGATAAGCCCGAGCGACGGACTGCAGTCTATGAGTATATAGTCGTACTCGTCGCGTATGGTGGCAAGGAGCCGCTTTATGACCTTCTCGCGGTTGTCGAGGTTGAGCATCTCTATCTCCGCGCCCACGAGGTTGATGTGGCTCGGTATGATGTCGAGCCCCGTTATGTCGGTGGTGTATATGGCGTCACGCACATCGGCATGGTCTATGATGCACTCGTATATGGAGCAGTCTACCTCCTTGATGTCCACGCCCAGTCCGCTGGAGGCATTGGCCTGTGGGTCTGCGTCTACCACAAGCACAGTTTTCTCGAGCGTCGCGAGTGAGGCGGCAAGATTGATGGTGGTAGTGGTCTTGCCCACTCCGCCCTTCTGGTTGGCCAAAGCTATGATTTTTCCCATGTCACAATCATTCCGTTTGTTGTACGTGAAAATGCCGTGGAGAGCCGCAACCAGCACTATGTCATGCCACATCAGTGTGTACACAGCCGCAACGACACCTCCCCGAAATTACAAAATACTTTGGCAAAGGTACATATTTTATGCGAGAAACATTTAAATTAAACCTTTTTTCGTACTTTTGCACATAAAATTAGCATTACATAATATGAATGATAACAGACCTCTGATACTTATATCCAACGATGACGGATACCATGCCAAGGGCATCAACAGCCTCGTAGGCATGCTCACCGACATCGCCGACATCATAGTTTGCGCCCCCGAGTCAGCACGTTCGGGCTTCTCCTGCGCCTTCACTGTCAACGACCCGCTGCGGCTGAAGCTGCGCCGTGAGGGCGAGGGCTACGTCATGTGGTCATGCACAGGAACGCCGGTAGACTGCGTGAAACTGGCCCTCGACCAGCTTTTCAGCAACGGACGCAAGCCCGACATGATAATAGGCGGCATAAACCACGGCGACAATGCCAGCGTCAACACGCATTACAGCGGCACCATGGGCATCACGCTCGAGGGATGCATGAAGTACATACCATCCGTGGCTTTCTCCTTGTGCGACTGCAGTGCCGATGCCGACTTCGAGCCGCTGCGCCCATACGTGCGGCAGATAGTGAGGCGCGTGCTCAGTGACGGACTGCCCAAGGGCGTATGCCTCAACGTCAACTTCCCTGTGGCAGAGCACCTGAAGGGGGTACGTGTGTGCCGCATGGCCAGAGGGTCGTGGTTCAACGAGTGCGAGAAACGCTCACACCCACGCGGCTACGAATACTTCTGGATGACGGGGCACTACCGCAACGATGAGCCAGAAGCTACCGACACGGACAAGTGGGCACTCGACAACGGCTACGTGGCCATCACGCCCACGCAGGTAGATGTCACCGCCTACGACATGATAGACAAGATGAAAGACTGGGAACAATAAAGCCACGACTGCTGCTATGAGATACTACCTTATTGTGGGCGAGGCAAGCGGCGACCTGCATGCCTCGCGACTGATGCACTCCCTGAAGGCTGAGGACAGCGAGGCTGAGTTCAGATTCTTCGGCGGCGACCTCATGTCTGCCGAGGGTGGCACACGCGTCAAGCACTACCGCGAGCTGGCATACATGGGGTTCGTGCCCGTGCTGATGCACCTGCGCACCATACTCGGCAACATGGAGATGTGCAAGCGCGACATCACCGAGTGGCAACCAGACGTAGTGGTGCTCGTAGACTATCCCGGCTTCAACCTCAGCATAGCCAAGTATGTACACGCCCACACGCACATCCCCGTCTACTACTACATATCGCCCAAGATATGGGCGTGGAAAGAGTGGCGCATCAAGAGCATACGGCGCGACGTGGACGAGATGTTCTCCATACTGCCGTTTGAGGTAGACTTCTATGAGGGCAAGCACCACTACCCCATACACTATGTGGGCAACCCCACAGCCGAGGAGGTAAGGGCCTACAAGGCAGCGCACAGCGAGTCGGCAGCCGACTTCTGCCGTGCCAACGGCCTGGATGCCGACCGCCCCATCATAGCACTGCTTGCTGGCAGCCGACGACAGGAAGTGAAAGACAACCTACCCGCCATGATAGAGGCTGCGTCTGCTTTCGGCCACGAATACCAACTCGTACTTGCCAAGGCACCATCGCTCGACGATGAATACTACGCGCCATTCATCAAAGGGCGCGACGTGAAGTCCGTCAGCAACAAGACCTACGCCCTGCTGTCGCACTCCACGGCGGCACTCGTCACAAGCGGCACCGCGACACTCGAGACCGCTCTGTTCGGTGTACCACAGACTGTATGCTACAAGACCCCACTGCCCCACATCATATATTTCGCATTCAAGCACGTCATAAAAGTGCCGTACATATCGCTCGTCAACCTAATAGCCGGGCGCAAGGTGGTGAGTGAGCTGTTTGCAAAATATTTCACCATAAGGCAGATACAGGACGACTTACGCTCCATTCTGCCTGGCGGCACACGCCGCGATGAGATGCTGCGTGGCTATGCCGACGTGGCCGAGAGGCTCGGACAGGCATCGGCTCCCGACAATGCGGCACGACTCATGGTGGAACTCCTCAGAAAGCGACGCTGACCGCTGCATCCAAACAAAGGTCTACCACACGGCACACACATACGGCCAAGTTTTTTCCGCACGGCACATCACGCTAACTTGCCATGCCATCAAACCACATAAAAAAGAAAAGCCAGGACTCCCGAGGCGAGCGTCATGCTCCCACTCAGAAGTCCTGGCTTTTGTCATTATATCATGCAACAGTGCGGCACGCAAGTGTCATCACAGCATGATGCCATGCGCATGGTGCCACAGCATGGTCAAGAGTTGATGTCAAGCGCACCCTTGTACTCGCCTGTGACGGTATGGCCCTTGGCATCCTTCAACGTGAACTTAATATGCACGTTATCAAGAGCAGCATCGCTCTCCACTACCTCCACCTCGCCAGATACGAGCGGAGCCTTCTTCGCAAACTCCCATGTGTACCATGTACCGAGGTCGGTACGTGTGCCATCGGCAGCCTTAGCACGCCATGCAGGCTCTGCGCAGAGGTCGTTGCCGAGTATGTTAGCGCCGTTTATCTCACTTATTACGGGGTACTTGCCCACGGGCAACGTAGTGTGATACTTGTCGGTGTTGACGATAAGATACAAGTCTACGCAATAGGCATAGCTTTCATCGGTGTAGAGAGAGAGGAAAAGCTCCTTACGGTTGGTCAGCCCGAAACGGTCTGTTCCATAGTCAGTGAACATGCCGTACTGTTTGGCTGCATTGAAATCCACAGTCACATTGCCAGTCAGATTGCTTTCAGGAAGCGGCAACAACACGGCTGGCGGTATCTCGCCAGAGTTGTTGTCTACCACAATGGAGCCACGGTATGTGGCCTCAAGGTGGTTGCCGTTGTCATACACGAAGCTGATGGCCACCTCATACTGCGAGTTCTCTATCGGAGTGATGGTGATGGTACCGTCCTTCACGAAACTCACCTCCATCTCATCGACAGAAGTCTTGAGGCTGCCTACGAACGTGTTGGCGGCCTCGCCGTTCTCGTTCTTGAAGCCAGGATAGAAGTTGCCGGCCTTCGGATTTTCGTTGTCGCCCACGGTGAACGTGCCGGTAGGTATCTTCAGGTTGCGCAGGTCAATGTTCTCATTGGCACCTGTCAGCGTGACGTACAGGTGCGACATGGGCATCGTGGTCTCGTCGTTGTACTGGTTGGTGGAGAAGTCTATGACGTAGAGGGCCGTATTTGTGGTCTCATCGCGCTGTACGAAACTGCCCACTGCCGACTTGAAGGTCTTGGTGTCTGTCTCGAATATGGTGGTAAACGAGGCCGTAGCCAGTGCCGACTTGAACTTGTCGCCATAGGCAGCGGCAGCCACTATGGTGTAGCGTGTGTCGGGAGTAAGACCGCCTACCGACATAGTGGTGGCCGACTTATCCAACGGCTTGGCATCGGCATCGGCAAGCAGCTCATCTACCGTGGGCAGTGCCGTACCCTCTGCTATCACCTTATAAACAGCCGTAGTAGCGTCAGCGACAGAGTAGCTTACGTCAGCTATGTTCGTTCCTGCCATCACCTGACCGATAGTCACCACCGGGGCGTGTGTCTCTTCATTGTCGTCGCTGCACGACGCAAGTGCCGTGGCTGACAGCACCACGGCCAGCAGCATCACAAGATGCATAAGATTCTTTCTCATTCTCAATTTGTTTTAATTATATGTTCTGTATTTTCCGTTGATTCATACATGCCATACATACCCACCACTACTGTCTGATGCGTCAGACAGACAAGCGGATGCTGTAAACGGCAGCAAATTTACGAAAAATCATTCATATCGAAAACAAAACGGCAGATATTTGCACCAATAAAGCGCATATTGGCATTTTTCAATGGCAATATGCCAACATTGCAGCGGCAAATCATCACACCGTGACGCAAGACGCGATGAGGCGGCAGACACACCTCGCAGTGCTTGTCTGCCGCCTCATGTATGCTTGCGGTATCATTCCTGCCAACACGGTTCCACGAAGGCTCCATGTCTGCTGCCGTCATTTCACGCAACGAACGTCATTATAGTATAGAGATATATCACAGCTGCGGGAAATGCCATGAGCGAGGAGTCGAAGCGGTCGAGCATACCGCCATGACCGGGCAGTATCTTGCCGCTGTCCTTGATGCCGAGCGTGCGCTTGAAGAGCGACTCTACAAGGTCACCCCACGTACCGAAGAACACTACCACGAGCCCCAGCCCCATCCACGCTGGCACCGAGAGCAGATGTCCGCCGTCCTGACCGTTGGCCACATGGCCGATGACAGCAGCCACAACGAGCACGAGTATTCCGCCGCCTATGCTGCCCTCCCAGCTCTTGCCCGGACTGACACGGGGGAAGAGTTTGTGCCGCCCGAACATAGAGCCGCTGAGATACGCCCCTGTGTCGTTGGTCCAGAGGAATATGAAGATGCTCAACGGAAGCATGTAGTCATACATCACGGCATCGCCGCTGCTCCTGAATGCCACCACGTTTATCATGGAGAAAGGCAGTGCCACGTAGAGCTGAGACAGCATGGTGTACGCCCAGTTGGCTATCGGATTGGGAGCCTTGGTGTAAAGCTCGCTTATGAACAGGTACACTATGGTGAGCAGATACGGTATGAACACCGCCGATGGTGTCATCCCACTGCACACTCCCGCGAAAGCCAAGAACAGGTATGCCCCTGCCACAGTGGTGATGAAGCGGTTGACACGCACCCCCTCCACATTGTTCACCAGCCCGGTGAACTCCCACACGGTGAGTGCGGTGACGAGTGTGAATAGGAACATCATAGCCTGCGGACGCAGGAAGCACACCACCACTGCCGCCACGAATATCGTACCCGTCACGGCGCGTACCATCATGTTTTTAAGTTTGTCGCTCATTGTCGTTATTGCTTTTATTGTTTATCGCCGTCAGTGGCGGCATTGTCGGCCTCAGCCTTGGCTTTCTCCTCTTCAGCCTTGGCCTTGGCGGCCTCGGCCTTCTCATGCTCGGCCTGTGCGGCCCTCACCTCCTCAGGCATATCCTCGAGCTTCGGCGTGTTGTCATCGATTATCTCCTCGGCACGGCTCTGCCACGGACGCTTGCCGAATATGCGCTCCACGTCCTCGGCATATATCACCTCGCGCTTGAGCAGTATGTCGGCGAGCTCGCGATGACCGTCGGCATGCTCCTTCAGCAAGTCCTTGGCACGGGCGTACTGCTCGTTTATCATCTTCAGCACCTCGTCATCCATTATCTTGGCAGTGGTCTCAGAGTAAGGCCGCTGGAACTGATACTCCTGGTTGTTGTAGTAGCAGATGTTGGGCAGCTTGTCACTCATACCAGCATAGGCCACCATTCCGAACGCGCTCTTCGTGGCACGCTCAAGGTCGTTCATGGCACCTGTGGAGATATGCCCCGTACACAGTTCCTCGGCGGCACGGCCTCCAAGCAGCGAGCACATCTCGTCGAGCATCTGCTCTTTGGTGGTGATCTGACGCTCCTCGGGCAGATACCACGCGGCCCCGAGGGCACGTCCACGCGGCACTATGCTCACCTTGACGAGCGGGTCGGCATGCTCACAGAACCACGATACGGTGGCATGGCCAGCCTCATGCAGCGCTATGGTGCGCTTCTCCTCGGCGGTCATTATCTTCGTCTTCTTCTCCAGACCGCCTATGATACGGTCTACCGCGTCGAGGAAGTCCTGCTTGCCCACCTTAGCCTCATTGCGCCGTGCGGCGATAAGGGCCGCCTCGTTGCACACGTTGGCAATGTCGGCGCCAGAGAATCCCGGGGTCTGCTTGGCAAGGAAGTCTATATCCACGGTGTCATCGGTCTTTACTGGGCGCAGATGCACCTGGAATATCTCCTTGCGCTCCGTGAGGTCAGGCAGGTCTACGTTTATCTGCCTGTCGAAACGGCCGGCGCGGAGCAGAGCCTTGTCGAGCATGTCGGCACGGTTGGTGGCCGCGAGTATGATGACACCGCTGTTGGTGCCGAATCCGTCCATCTCTATGAGCAGGGCGTTGAGCGTATTCTCGCGCTCGTCATTGCCACCCATCGAGGGATTCTTGGCACGGGCGCGGCCCACGGCGTCTATCTCGTCTATGAATATGATGCAGGGAGCCTTCTCCTTGGCCTGCCTGAAGAGGTCGCGCACGCGGCTTGCGCCCACGCCCACGAACATCTCCACGAAGTCAGAACCGCTCATCGAGAAGAAGGGTACGCCGGCCTCACCGGCCACGGCCTTGGCGAGCAGCGTCTTACCAGTGCCCGGAGGGCCCACGAGGAGCACGCCCTTGGGTATCTTTCCGCCCAGCTCGGTGTACTTCTGCGGCTGTTTCAGAAACTCCACTATCTCCTCTACCTCCTGTTTGGCGCCAGCCTGTCCGGCCACATCCTTGAAGGTTATGCCCAGGTCATTGGCCTTCTCGTACATCTTGGCCTTGCTCTTGCCCATGCTGAACACTCCACCGCCGCCGGCACCTCCGCCCATACGGCGCATGATGAACAGCCACAAGAGGAGTATTATGACGAATGGCCCTATCTGATAGAGCAGCTCCAGCATTATGCTGCGGTTCTGGTTGTCATAGCGTATGTCCGTTATCTTGCCACGCTTCTGCGCGTCGTCGAGGTAGCTGTCGAGTGAGTCGAGCGACCCGTAGTCTACCACCACATAGGGCTTGGGACCCATCTGCCCGGCATTCTTGCCGAACACGTCGCGTATGTTGCGTGCCTTGACATACATCTTGAGGGTGTTGTCGGACTTGTCCACCACCACATTCTGCGCATAGCCGTGCTCCACATACTGCTTGAACTTAGTGTATGTGGCCTGTTGTGTGGCCGACGCGTCACCGCCGAGGGCTGCACCGCCGCCAGTGAAGAACAGCAGTGCCAGCGATATGATGACTATGGTGTATATCCAATTGACGTTGAACCGTGGCATACGCGGCTGGTTGTTGTCTTTTTGTTGTGGATTATTGCTCATTTTCTCTGTTGTGTAAGTCGTAGGCAACCGCCATGCACACATGGGTGGTGCCTACATTATTATATAATGACATACCTACCGTGCCGCGCAGCTACGCGCTCACGGCCGCGGCGCGTGCCATACAGCCGCGCACGGGTTGTCAGTCGATGTTAGGTATATTGGTCAGTGCCGCATCATCCCAAAGGTTCTCGAGGTCGTAGAACGCCCTCGTCTCGGGCAGGAACACGTGTACGAGCACGTCGGTATAGTCCATGGCCACCCACTGGCTCATGCCGAGGCCGATGACGTTGGCCGGTTTCTCATGCAGGTCTATGCGTACCGTATCGCCCACCGACTCTGCGATGGCCTCCACCTGCGATGGCGAGTTGCCCTGGCAGATGACGAAGAAGCTCGCCACCGCGCCGTCTATGCCGCGCAGGTCTACTACGGTGATGTCCTGTCCTTTCTTTTCCTGTATTCCCTTCGTGATGGTGCTGACCAACTTTTCTGTTTGTTCCATTCAGTCGTTTAAATGATTATTTTCTGTATTATCTATAAAACATGCGCTGCCATGCCGCCCTCTGGCGCGTGCCTCACAGCCTCACGCCCTTATATATTATAAAAGGTGGCATCGGCATCATTATTTACTGCAAAGTTACACCGAAATATCTGAAATCAATGAAAAAGTGCGGCTATTTTGATTTTTTTTAGAAAAAAACTCCGAAAATATTTGCAGTTTAAAAAAAAGTCGCTACCTTTGCACTCGCAATCAAGAAATGATTGCTACGACAAAAACATTGGGATATGGTGTAATGGTAACACTACAGATTCTGGTCCTGTCATTCTTGGTTCGAGTCCGAGTATCCCAACATCTTACTGAAGCATCTGTCTTAGGGCAGATGCTTTTTTCGTTTACATACATTCCATGCTTATTTCAATATCACCATTATGATAAAACATTTTCTATCCACAGCCATTCTGCTGCACGCTTTCTGCCTGATGGCGGCAGCATCCAACCATCTCACCATGCTCATAGGCACCTACACCGAGGACAGCCCTGCTGAAGGCATATACGTATACAGCTTCAACCAGTCTACAGGACGCGCCGCCCTCATAAGCAAGGCCGAAGCCTCCAACCCGTCATTCCTCACCGTCAACGCCGATGCCACGCGTGTGTATGCCGTCAGCGAGTACGCCGACGGCCGGCAGGGAGCCTACGCTTTCAGTTTCGACAAGCGCTCGGGCAAGCTCACCCGTATGTCATTCCAGCATTGCGGTGCCACCGCCACCGCAGGACAAGGCAACGGCAACCCGGGGGCTGACCCATGCAACATCATGGCAGACGGCGACCATGTGGTCACCTCCAACTACACCGGGGGCGACATAAGCATCTTCGCCCTCGATGCCAACGGCAGTCTGAAGCCTGAGCAACGGCTCTTCGACATGCGCGTGAATGGCAGCGACCGCCTTTCACACATACACTGCTGCCGCCTGTCGCCCGATGGCAAGTACATGTTTGCCGACGACCTCGGCAACGACTGTGTATGGCGGTTTGACGTAAACCGCCACGGCGACGGGCACGACGGCCGTCCGTACATATCATCGCCCACCGTGGCATTCAGCACGGAGGCAGGAGCCGGACCGCGACATCTCACGTTCAGCCGCGACGGCAGACACGCCTACCTCATAAACGAGCTCAACGGCACCATATCCGTAATGTCGTACTCCGACGGCAAACTCACCGCGCTGCAGACCATACAGGCATCCACCACCAAAACCACGGGCAGTGCCGACATACACATCTCGCCCGACGGCAGATACCTCTATGCCTCGCACCGCCTCACCGACGACGGCATATCCATATTCGCCATAAACAGAAAGGACGGCACCCTGACACGCATCGGCTATCAGCACACTGCCGCGCACCCGCGCAACTTCGCCATCACTCCCAACGGCAAGTACCTGCTCGTGGCCAGCCGCGACGGCAATGTAATAGAGGTGTATCGCCGCGACCGTACCACAGGGGCCCTCACCGACACGCATCAAGGCATACACGTGGGCAAGCCAGTGTGCATACAGTTTGTGAGATAGGCACTGCCGCACTGCGGCATCATGCCCCGACAGCCAGTCGTTACTATGGGCGTGCCGCCGTGGCACGCTTTTCAGTGAACGACAGCGATATCCATGCGTACACGCCGAGGAGCACCACGAGCAGCGTCTGCACCGAATGCACTATGAGCACGAAGTACAGCGCGTCCGTATCGGCCACTCCATAGAGTATGAGCATGGTCTTTACGGCGAAGTGCCATGGGCCAGCGCCGTTTGGCGTGGGCACTATCACCGCGATGCTGCCCACTATGAACGTGACGAGGGCGCACGACACACCGAGGTGCGATGTAGACTCGAAACAGAAGAACGTGAGGTAGTAGTGCAGGAAGTAGCAGAGCCATATAGCCACGGTGTACGCCACGAACAGGGGCTTGCCGCGCACGCCGCGCAGCGACACCACGCCCTGCCACACGCCGCCCACGGCATCCTTCACCTTCTGGTACACGGCCAGTCGGCGCAGCAGAAGCCACACGAGCAGCAGCGCGGCGGCACCGCACACGGCCGTCACCACGTACCCTGCCACGGAGAATCCGCTGAGTATGCTATCGAGACTGGTGCCCGTGCGTGCGAAGAACGAGTCGAACACCCTGACCTGCCACACCAGCGTGACGGCCGTGACCAGCGCCACGAGCAGCGAGTCTATGGCACGCTCCGTGACCACGGTGCCCAAGGCTTTCGGAAACGACACCCCGTCGTAGCGGCGCAGCACCCCGCAACGGGCAAACTCACCGATACGTGGCACCACCAGCGACAGCGCGTACGACAGGAATATGGAGTTGATGGCCACGCCCACACGCGGATGCTCACCCACAGGGGCGAGCGTCATGCGCCAGCGCCAGCCACGGAACATCTGCGCCAGTATGCCGAACGGAAACGACAGCAGCATCCACGTCCAGTCTACATCATGCCTCAGCACGTCGGCTATGTCGCTGACGTTGAATCCACGATACATCCAGAACAGTATCAGTCCTCCCAGCAACAGCGAGAGCACTATCTTCGAAACGTTGCCTATTGCACTCTTTATATTCAATTTTCCTATTATTTTTTTCTTTATCTTATGCGGCGCAGTCTCCGCTGTCACGTGCCATGCTCCATATATATAATAATGTGGCGGCACGGCCATGGCATGACTCGCGCAATGGCATGCCGCCCTGCCAGCAAGCTGCCTGTGGACGCTGCGTCCGCCACTATCGCCGTGCAAATTTAGTAAAAACTATCCGAAAACGATGCAAAACGGCATGTTATTTAGACCGCACACCCATAGGGCTCAATACAAAGTGCGGCAACTCATTATAGTCAGTCACTATATACTCATTCCACCATGCCAAGGCTACACACCATCACCTCGCCATACCATTCGTCCGAAGGTATCTTAATTTTTCGGATAGTGTCGGACAAATGGGTCAGTCTCGCCAACTCGCGATACGTTCCCCCACTCCTTGCCATCGACATCCACCTCCCGAAGTTGATTGAATAGGATTAGAGGTCAAAGGTGTTGACAGTATATTCACTCATTGCCGCCATATTACAAATCTTATAGTTACGCCAACTCACTTCTCATATCCCTCATAATAGTAGCTCTGCTCTATGCCCTTGAATATCACCTCGCGGTTCTCCGTATCAGAGGTGAGGTTCTGCGAGAGGAGGTAGCGCAGTTCGAGGTCGTTGATGGGTGAACGTTCCATTGCAGAGAGATATTGGTCTTTGTCCACATGTTGCCAGTCTACCACTTTGCAGAGGGAGCGTTTGAGCATCATGTCGAGCCAGATGCGCGTGGAGCGGCCGTTGCCCTCCATGAATGGGTGGCATACGTTCATCTCTACATATTTTTCGATGATATGCTCAAAGGTGTCCTCTGGCATCTGCTCTACGGCAGAAAGGGCTGCCCCGAGATAGAGGCTGTTAGCAAACCGGAAGCCACCCTTGGCTATATTCTTGTCACGGATGATGCCCGCAAAAGGGTACAGGCCGTCAAACAGATAATGATGTATCTGCTGAAGGCCCATTGTCGTGCCAACGGGAATGCTGCCTATATCGCCCGATTCGAAGAGTCGGTGTGCGTTTGCCAGTGAGCGTTCGTCTATCTCCTTTATTGTCATACAGTAGTCGTATATGTTTATGCCAAAACGTTTATTCTTCTTCTGCCTTTTGTCTACAAATTTAAAAACAATCTTTGACAATCACGAATGAATACGTAAATAGTTGCTTGAATTATCGTCTTATCCCTATTTCTCTCCTACACCCCACGGCCACACCCACGCCCCACCGAGCCGCCATGCGCCGCACGACTGGTGACGGGCGGAAGTTACAGGCATTTTACAAAGAAGTTGCAAAATGTAAGTTTTGTTGACATCGGTCAATAAAAAGCGGGTATAACAGGTGATTTTTATTAAATTGTTTGCGCACACAGTGAAAACATTGTAACTTTGCATCGACAAAAAAAGATAAAGGATAACATTTTAAAAGAAAGGTAATTAATTATGGTAACATTGGTAATTCTGGCCATCGTAGCAGCGACAGTTGCACAGGCCGTAAAATTGGGACACAACATTGACTTGCACAAGTAAGTCGCCCCATTTTCCTTTTGGAAAGAACGTAGATTAAGTAAATAACATAAAGAAAAAGGCGAACAGTACTATTGCTGTCCGCCTTTTTTGCGTCTTGCACTGCACGGTGTCCGTGAAAGGCCAACGCAGCGTCAATGACAAGGCCACACAGCATCACAGCAAAGTCAACACGACATTATAGCCAAGTCCACAAACAGACACAGCCAAGCCCACACAGCATCACAGCCAAACCCACAAACAGTCAGAATCAAGCCACAGTATTCCTACGAAAAGCGAAAAACAGTCAGCGAAAAACCCATACAGCCCGAGGGCATGGCAGCAGTAGAGGCAGCGACCCAATACCATCTATTTGCGATATGGGCCGAATCGCGCTGCGAAATGGGCCGTTTCGCACGATGAAATAGGCCATTTCGCAATGCAAAACGGCCCATTTCACAACGCCACTATTACCTACTTTTATTATCAATACGTAATTATCTGAATATCAATAAGTTTATCACACACGCACATTTACCTTGCCCCACCCCATCATTACCAACACATGAGTAAGCCCATGGGGCGCGGCCGCACCAATTTACCGATTTTTGAGTATTGTCCGTTTTAACAAATTGCAATAATTTTGCACCAAAATTAAAACGTAAAGGTAAAGTTTATATGAACACAAAACTTCTCATCGCTTCGGCAGCAATAGGCTCCATGGCCCTGTCACCCCTGTGCTGCGAGGCACAGACCGTGGCCTCAGACAGCGTGTACCAGCATGCCAAGGGCAACCGCCTCAGCGTAGGCGGATATGGCGAGGTGGCCATGACGCGCAACTTCTACAGTGACAACATCTACCGCTACCGCAATCCCCAGACTTACAAGAACGACCCCGGACACGGACGCTTCGACATACCGCACGCCGTGATATACCTCGGCTACGACTTCGGCAAGGGATGGACGATGGGCACCGAGATAGAGTTTGAGCACGGCGGAGCAGGAAGCGCCGTGGAGAAGGAATGGGAAGAAGGCGGCGAATGGGAAGCCGAGACCGAGAAAGGCGGCGAGGTGGAGCTCGAGCAGTTCTGGATTCAGAAGTCGTTCGGCCGTTTCGCCAACATACGTATGGGACACATCGTGGTGCCCGTGGGCCTCACCAACGCATATCACGAGCCTCTCAACTTCTTCACCGTGTACCGTCCAGAGGGCGAGGGTACCATACTCCCCTGCACATGGCACGATACGGGTATCAGCTTCTGGGGACGCTCAGGCGACTTCCGCTACGAGTTGCAGGTGGTAGCAGGCCTCGATGCCATGCTCTTCGACCGCGACAACTGGATACAGGGAGGCGCAGGCACGCCGTTTGAGTTCAAGGTGGCCAACAAGTACGGCTTCGCCGCACGCGTAGACAACTACACCATACCCGGGCTGCGCATCGGACTGAGCGGCTACTACGGACGCACCATGCACAACACGTTCCCGCACGACACGGAGAGCGAGGGACAGGTCAACAAGAACGTGAAGGGCGACATACTCATAGGTGCCCTCGACTTCACCTACAACGCGCACAACTGGATAGTACGAGGCAATGCCGACTACGGCTATCTGGCCGATGCCGCCAAGATAAGCGACATAAAGAGTGCCACGAGCACGGGCAGCTCACCTGTCAAAAAGGCTCCAGTGGGCAAGAACGCAGTAGCCGTGGGCATAGAGGCTGGCTACAACATATTCTCACAGATAGAGAAGCTCAACTCCGCACGGCAGAAACTCTTCCTCTTCGGACGCTATGAGTACTACGATTCGTACATCAAGGCCAAGTCGCAGACGGCCTACAACTACACTGGCAAGCAGCGCATGGCAGTGGGCCTCAACTACTACCCCATACCGCAAATTGCCGTCAAGGCCGAGTACTCGCAGCGGTTCCTCAAGACTCCATACAACAACGAGCCGTCGGTATCGATAGGCGTGGCCTACGAGGGATTCTTCCTCTAAGCGGCACGGCACCCCACACAGCACCCCACACTCAATAGGTCTACTATACATATAATATAAAACATTAATAAAACTCAGTACTACAATGAAAAAATTTTTCAGTTATGTATCGGCATTCGCAATGGCCATGACCTTTGCGCTCGGCCTGACAGCATGTAGCGACGACAACTCAGACAACGGCGGCCAGCAGGAGAAGAACGACAAGATGGCGGCCATAACTGACCAGTATGTCAAGAAGGTGGTATATCCCACATACGAAAGCCTGGCCAACTCGTCAGAGGCTCTCTACACTCAGATAGTAGGTCTGCGTGACAAGCTCCAGAACGGCAACCTCACCGACAACGACATCAAGACCGCAAGCGAGACTTTCCTCGCAGCACGCCAGTACTGGGAGAAGAGCGAGGCATGGCTTTACGGCCCTGCCGACGTATTCGGCATCGACCCGCACATTGACACCTGGCCTCTGAGCAAGAAGGGTCTGGCCACATTCTTCGCCGACCACTACAAGGCAATATTCGTTGACAACACAGATGTTGACACACAGATAGAGACCGTGAGCACCATGAACAACGAGGACTCATGGCTCGGCTTCCACGGCCTGGAGTTCGTGCTCTTCCGCAACGGCGCACACCGCACGGCAGCAGACTTCCGTGGCAACGAGACTGACACGGAGTTCGCAGCCGTCAACCCCAACGTGACCGGCCTCATGGAGCTCAACTTCGCCATAGCCGTAGCCGGCGACCTGCGCGACCACTGCTACTGGCTGGAGTGCGCATGGGAGGGCAGCAACGCCAACGCCGCACACATGGCACGCTGCAACGCACGTCCCTCCATCAAGGCCAAGGGCCTGACCATTGACGGACACTACCGTGGTGAGTCTATGCTCACGCTCGGCACAGTGGAGCAGTACACCTCATGGCGCGGCGTGATGGGTGAGATTCTCAACGCCGGCTGCAGCAACATCTGCGACGAGGTGGCAAGCCAGAAGATGGGTCAGGTGTACCGCTGCGCTACGGGCAAGCCCGAGACCTCTGAGGAAGGTGAGACAGACTCTCCCGACTACATAGAGTCGCCGTACAGCGAGAAGTCTTTCCTCGACTTCTATGACAACATCACGAGCATCAAGAACTCCCTCTATGGCAACATAGACAAGGACAACTACGAGTCGGCTTCTATCATGGCATACCTCAAGGAGTACAACAGCGGCCTCGCCAACGAGCTCTCTACCAACCTCAATGGTGCGCTCAACGCCCTGACTACTTGCCAGAACGGCCGCCCATTCGTGAAGATAGCCTACTCAGGCACTGCTGCCGAGCTGGCCACAGTGAAGGCTGCCATGGACGCAGTAGACCGTCTCAACACCACCATCGTGGAGGTGAAGGACTGGATTCAGAAGAACTGATGCCACACGGCATGAGACAGGCCACACACTGGCCATAACATAATACGACAGGATAAGAAGCCGCGACAGCCACCATGCTGACGCGACTTCTTATGGCTGTCTTAGACAACAGAGACATAAACACACTTTATACATAAACATCATGAAATTATCCAAAGCTATCAATTACCCGATTCTGATGGGATGCCTGTGCCTCACGGCAGTGGCATGTTCTGACGATGACCACATCACCACACCCGGCGACGACTACCAGTATGTAGGCAAGCCAGTCAACGGGTTCTCTGCTGACGAGTGGTACCCAGGCGGACGGCTCGGCACCACCGACAACATCTCGAGCGGATGCTACGAGGACGAGGCTCCCGCCGTCACGGCGCAGGGGCTCAGCGACAACTTCAAGAGCGGCGAGTTCTTCTTCGAGCGCAACTACACGGAGTCGGCACAGCCCTACTTCGGACTCGGACCGGCCTTCGTACGCAAGTCATGCGTAGACTGCCACCCGGGCTATGGCCACGGCAAACGGCAGACCAAGTACAGCGCTACATGGGGCAATGGCTATCTGCTCGTGGTGTACCATCCCGACAATGAGGACAACAACCCCTATGGCGACGGCAAGAGCAACGACGGAGGCTACATCAAGGAGGTGACGGGCATGCCGCAGACACAGGCCACATCGCCCTTCAAGGCACCTATTGACGAGAGCGGCATACACATCACATGGAACAAGGTGACATCCATGCCGAGCGGTCTGCCCATGAAATTCAAGGACGGTGAGCCGTATGAACTCGAATATCCGTCTATCACCATCGACGACGATGCGTTCCACACCAACCCCAAGCCCACCAACCTCGCGTTCCGTCTGGAGTCTACCATCGGTGTGATAGGCACCGGACTGATAGATGCCATACCCGAGGATGACATCATAGCACAGTACAAGTCTACTGCCGCGTATTTCGAGAAGCAGGGCATGGACGTGTCTGAGTATGTCAACCCGCAGTTCTGGGACAACTCCAAGAAGCAGATGGCACCCTCGGCTTGGTACTCATTCTCCGTAAAGGGAGCCCTCGCTGACGGCACCCAGCCCACCAAGCACGTGGTGAGCACGACCAGCACCGAGCCTGTACCTTCTATGCTGAAGCGCTACACCTACGCCCTCACACGTGCCACACTGCAGGACGGCCCCGGTGCCAACGCCATCTGGAACATCACCAACGTGACACGTTCTGACCGTCCGAAGCTCTACACCACTACCGCATGGGCCACAGCTATGTCTGAGGACAAAGATGTGATAGACAAGATCGTAGCCAATCCGCTGTCGCCCTACTACGTGGCCGATGCCAACGGCAACCCCGACCGCGCAGCCATCGCCAAGTGCGTAAAGGCACTTCTCGACCCAGGCACCAACCAGTTCGACAACGAGTACCACAAGTTCGACCCTGAGATGAGCGACGACAAGTACTACAACTTCATGGTTTGGCACCGCGGACTGGCCATACCGCGAGCACGCAACCTCAACGACCCTGCCGTGCAGCGTGGCAAGAAGGTGTTCATGGAGATAGGATGCGCAAGCTGCCACCGCCCGTCGTGGAAAACAGGCAAGGACAACTACTGGATATCCGACAACATAAAGGGACGCAAGCTGCCCACATACCCCGACCAGACCATATACCCCTACTCCGACTTCATGCAGCACAAGCTCTACATGGCCAACGACATACACAACTCATGGTGCCGCACCACTCCTCTGTGGGGACGCGGACTGTCGAAGGTGAACACCGGCGCTGAGGACCGTCTGCACGACTGTCGCGCACGCAATGAGATAGAGGCTATCATGTGGCACGGCTACAGCAAGAAGAGCCATGCCTACGCATCGGCAGAGAAATTCTACAACCTGTCGAAGTCTGACCGCGATGCCGTGGTGAAGTTCTTGCGCTCTATCTGATGATTTACATCCCCGCTACACAATAAACACGGGGCAAAGAAGTTATATAAATGTTCGGGAGCCAATGCGATTGTAGGCCAATCGGATTGGCTCCCCGTTTGTTGATGACGGTCTGGCGTGCTCTGACGACACGCGCCGTGGACAGTGAATAAAAACGATACGTCAATGTACAGGTTAGTAAGACACTCTTTATACGTAATGTATGTGGCCATAATGTGCTGCATGGCGGCCGCCACCATAGTGGAGAAGTACAAGGGCAGCGACTTCGTTGCCGACAGGATGTACGGTGCCTGGTGGTTCTCGGCACTGTGGGCCGTGCTCGCCGCATGCGGCGTGGCATGGATATGGCACTGCCGCATGCGCATGCACGCACCCGTGGTAGTGCTGCACGCCTCGCTCATCATAATACTGTGCGGAGCGTGCATCACGCACCTTACACGGTGGCAGGGCATCACCACCATACGCATCGGTGGAAAGACCGACACAGTGGTGGCCACACAGGGCAAGCTGAAGGGCTACGAGCAGAAGCTCGGTTTCACCATAAGGCTCAACGACTTCGACGTGGCCACGCACGAAGGCACCGATGCCGCAGCCGACTATATATCCAACATCACCGTAAGCGACGGACAGTCGTCTGACGACATGAGCATAGCCATGAACCATCCGGCCAAGACACACGGCGTGACCATCATGCAGATGGGGTTTGATGCCGACCGTCTGGGCAGCACGCTCGCCGTGAACAGCGACCCATGGGGCACCCCTGTCACATACACGGGCTACGCTCTCCTGTTCCTGTCGGTGGTGTGGATGCTGCTCGGAAGGAGGTCTACATTCCGCCGGTTGCTTGGCAGCCGCATACTGAGAGAATACTCGTTGGCCGTGGTGGCGGCATTCGCCATGGCAGGAATGTCGCCGTCAGCAGCAGCCGAAGTGCCGCACTCACTGCCCCGCCCCACTGCCGATGCCATGGGCAAGTTGCTCATCATGCACAACGGACGCATCTGCCCGATGCAGACCTACGCCCTCGACTTCACGCGCAAGGTGTACGGCTCCTCGTCATACGAGGGACTGTCGGCCATGCAGGTGGTGACGGGATGGATGTTCTGGGGCGACGAATGGGCCGCGCAACCGTTCATAAAGACCGGCAGCCACGTCAGCAACACGCTGATGATAGACCGCCACAATGCCATGAACCGCTTTTTCAACGCGTCTATGGGATGCTACATTCTCGGCCCGTATGTACAGGAATACTACGCAGGACAGCACGACAAGTTCCACTCCGATGCCATAGCAGTGGACGAACGCATACAACTCATCATGCAACTGCGCGGCGGTGAGTCGCTGCATCTGTTCCCTCTGACGGCCAAAGGCAGCACCAAGTGGCTGTCACCCACCGACCATGTGCCGTCGTCGGCACCCAAGGAGTATGCCGCTTTCATACGCGGTGCCATCACGCTGATGCACTCCTACGCCACGAGCGGCGACATAGCAGCCATTGACGGCATGGTACAGAAACTCGCGGCACTGCAAAGACGCGACGGCGGCAAGTCTCTGCCCACCGACACCCAGGTGTCGGCCGAGCTGGCATACAATGCCGTACCGTTCAACACCGTGCTGTTCATCATCAACCTTACCATGGGGTTCGTCATGCTGTTTGTCAACCTCAAGCGCATAGGAAGGCGGCAGCAGTCTGCCCATACGGCCCACATCACACGTGTGACACGCATCCTTCCCACGGCGGTCATGGCCCTGTCACTAAGCACCCTCACCGTGTTCTGCGTGCTGAGATGGATAGTGAGCGGCACGATACCTATGGCCAACGGCTTCGAGACCATGCTGTTCGTGGCCTGGACGGTGATGCTGGTGTCGCTGTTGTGCAGCCGCCGCATGCCCATAGTGCTCACGTTCGGATTCATAATGTCTGGTTTCTTCCTGTTGGTGAGCCACATATCGCAGATGGATCCGCAGATATCGCACGTCATGCCGGTGCTCAACTCACCGCTTCTCAGCATACACGTGTCGGTGATAATGTTCGCTTTCGCGCTGCTGAGCATCACTTTCATCTGCGGTGTCACCGCACTTGCCGCACATCTGAAGCTGACTCTCGCCGCGAGAAAGGGCAGACATGACGATGATACGGCCGACAACAGACTGCTGGAGGCCTACTCCGTGCTGTCGCGCGTGTTCCTATACCCTGCCATTGCGGCCCTCGCCATCGGCATATTCGTAGGCGCGATATGGGCAGAACGGTCATGGGGCGAGTACTGGGGATGGGATCCTAAAGAGACATGGGCCCTCATCACGCTGATGATATACGCCATACCGCTCCACACATCCACCGTGTCGGCCCTGCGCAAGCCGCTGCGCTACCACGTGTTCATGACGTTGGCGTTCCTCGCTATCATCATGACATACTTCGGGGTGAACTACTTTCTCGGTGGAATGCACAGCTATGCGTGAGCCGAACGCATGGCGATGACGGCGTGCTTACATACGGCATACAGTAACAAACAGATATTCAAGAATTATGGAAAACTATGATGAGCAGACCCAACTGGGCCAGAAACCGAGACCGAAGTACGCCGTCACCGTGGTGACCGTGCTCATGTGGATTGCGTGTGTACTCGCTATGATTGCCGTGTACAACCGCAACAACTACGACATGGATGTGCAATACAAGAGCGAAGGATGGGGAGAGAACCACACTTTCGTCACCATAAGCATAAAAGACAAGCTCATCGGCAACTTGTGCGAGGCTTTCGACTGCGATATCTTCACCACAAACGTTGCCGAAAGCATCTCTTCCGCATCGGCATCTGAGCCGGAGACCAACTTCCATCGGAAACCGCTGCTCACCAGAGAGAACGTCACAGCCTTCGCACAGCGTACATACGACCACTACCGCAAGCTGGCTACGATTCAGGCTCTGGTCTGCATAGCACTGGCCGTCATACTGTTTTTGGTGAAACGAAGAATCAACAGGTGAAGCGATATACAGACAGATAAAGCGAAGAACCAACAGGTTATCAGGCATATTGATACCATAACGCCGACCATGAAGGTACATACGTGCCACACGACAAGCATCCGCCGTGGCATGTAATGCACCTTCATAGCCGGCGTTATTTGTACATATCAGAAGTCAATATTGCCTTTATAGCCAATATTAAGGCAAGATACTTTAAGCCAATATTGTATTCATAGCCAAAGTTAAGGCAACCTATTTCAAGCCAATATTGTATTCATAGCCAACGTTAAGGCCGTCTATTAGACATCAAAGTCATCATCATTGTCATCGCTGCGGCCGTCACGGGGCTTGCGCCTGAACTTATCAGCAAGCCATGAAAACGAAGTAGAGGGTGGAATGACACCTGCCGTGCGGAATGGAGGTTGCCGCATATAGTCGTCATCCGGTTGCTCCTCATCGGTGCCTACTACCTTATCGTCACCAATATAATCCACCTCTACGTCAGTATCAGGCTTCTCTTCCAAGCCTAAATCAAGTTCTTCCTCCTCGCCATCTCCGCCATCATGCTTGTTTAAATAGTCAGGAACTATGTCACCCATCAACCCCACCTTAGGTTCACTATCGCCTTCAACCTCATCGTTGTCGTCGATAGCACTGCACGATTCAGCATCACTCGCATCATGAGAAGCCTTCTTCTTGTCACCAGTCAATGCCTCCTGCATGTCGTCAGGCATAGAACCGATAATGTCATCAAGT